>NZ_JBISWL010000018.1:0-61321 GCF_044462265.1 Kocuria rhizosphaerae | reverse complement strand
GCACGCACGTGCTCCGGCCGGCCTTTCGCCTGTCCACGGGCCGCCGGACCCGGCCCGGAGTACTCGTGACCCCGCTCCCGGGCCCGTGCCCTCTCCCGGGCCCGGTGGAGGCGGCCGGCTCAGTAGCTGGCGGGGGTGCCCGCCGGCTGCGCCTCGTGCCGCGGCACGTACTTCGCAGCGAGGGCCTCGCTGCCGCGGGCCAGCAGGGCCACGTCGGCGCCGACGAGGAGGAAGTCGGCCCCGGCGTCGAGATAGCGGCGGGCGGAGGCCTCCGCGAAGGCGTTGACGCCCACCGGCTTGCCGGCGGCCTTGACGGCGCGGACGGTCTGCTCGACGGCGGCGACGACGTCGGGGTGCTCCTGCTGTCCGATCACCCCCAGGGAGGCGGCCAGGTCGGACGGGCCGACGAACACGGCGTCGACCCCGTCGGTGGCCGCGATGGCCCCGGCGTTGCGCACGGCCTCGGCGGATTCCACCTGGACGACCACGGTGATGGTCTCCGAGGCCCGGGTGAGGTAGTCCGGGACCCGGTTCCACCGGGCGGAGCGGGCCAGGGCCGAGCCGACCCCGCGCACCCCGTGCGGTGGGTACCGGGTGGCGGCCACGGCCGCGGCGGCGTCCTCGGCGGTGTGGACCATGGGGATCAGCAGGCTCTGGGCGCCCAGGTCGAGGTACTGCTTGATGACCACGACGTCGTTGACCGGCGGGCGGACCACCGGGATGCTGTCGGAGGCCTGGACGGCCTGGAGCTGGGCCAGGACCGACTCGAGGCCGTTGGGGCTGTGCTCGGCGTCGATCATGACCCAGTCCAGACCCGCCCCGGCGCACAGCTCGGCGACCAGCGGGCTGCCCGAGCACACCCAGATCCCGGCCAGCGGCCGGTCGGTGGTGGCCAGGGCGTCCTTCAGCGAGGGGGGCAGTGCTACGCGAAACGACATGTGATGGTTCCCAGCTTTCCGTAGTCGGCGAGGACGGTGTCCCCGGGGTGCACCCACAGGGGGCGCGTGAAGGATCCGGCGAGCACGATCTCTCCGGCCTTGAGGGTGTCGCCGTGGGCGGCGATCTTGTTGGCCAGCCAGTACACCCCGGCGGCCGGGTGGTTGAGCACCCCGGCGGCCACCCCGGTCTCCTCCACCGCCTCGTTCTTGTAGAGGATCGCGCCGATCCAGCGCAGGTCCACGTCCTGCGGCCGCACCGGGTTCCCGCCGATGACCATGGCCCCCATGGCGGCGTTGTCACTGATGGTGTCCACGATGGTGCGGCCCTCCATCTGGATCCGCGAGTCCAGGATCTCCAGGGCGGGCACGACGTAGTCGGTGGCGTTCAGCACGTCGAAGAGCGTGGCTCCCGGGCCGGTGATCTCCTGCTTCAGGACGAAGGCCAGCTCCACCTCGACCCGCGGGTGGCTGTACTGCTCCCAGGCCACGGTGGCCCCGTTCTCCAGGACCATGTCGTCGAAGATGATGCCGTAGTCGGGTTCGGTGATGCCGGTGGCCTGCTGCATCGCCCGGGAGGTCAGGCCGATCTTGTGCCCCACCAGCCGCCGCCCGGCGTCCTCGCTGCGGGTGCGCCACAGTCGCTGGACCGCGTAGGAGTCCTCGACCGTCATGTCCGGGTACCGGGCGGTCAGCAACGGCACGGGGGTGCGGGTGCGGCCGGCCTCGACCAGCTCGTCGGCGATGGCCGTGATCACGGCCCGGTCCAGGGCTCCGGTCACTTCGGCTCCTCGTCCGGGTCCGCGTCCGAGCGCTCGGTGCGCCACTGCTCGTACTTCTGCAGCCAGGCCTCGTTCATCGGGTACAGCCCGTCGACGCCGTGGCCCCGGCGGACCATCTCGAAGACGAACTCCTCCTGCGCCTCCTGCGCCAGGCAGTCCTCCACCAGCTCCTCGGCCAGGGCCGGGGGGACGACGAGGATGCCGTCGTCGTCGGCGACGATGATGTCCCCGGGCTGGACGGTGGTGCCCCCGCAGGCGATGGTGATGTCGGTGTCCCACGGCACGTGGCGCCGGCCCAGGACGGCCGGGTGGGGGTTGGCGAAGAACGTCGGCATCTCCAGGCCGGCGACGGCGGAGACGTCGCGGACCCCGCCGTCGGTGACGATCGCCGCCGCACCGCGGACCTGGGCGCGCAGCGCGAGGATGTCCCCGACGGTGCCGGTGCCCTTCTCGCCGCGGGCCTCCATGACGAGCACCTCGCCCTCGCCCACGGAGTCCACCGCCCGCTTCTGGGTGTTGTACCCGCCGCCGTGGCTTTTGAAGAGGTCCTCGCGGTTGGGCACGTAGCGCAGCGTGCGGGCGAGCCCGACGACCTTGGTGCCGGAACGGGTGGGCCGCAGCCCGTCGATGCTGACGTTGTTCAGCCCGCGCTTGCGCAGGTTGGCCGAGAGGGTGGCCGTGGCCACCGACTCCAGCTTGGCCTTGAGCTCGGGTGCCAGCACGGGCCGGGACATCCCGGGGGTGACCCCCGCGGCCTCCGCGCTGCCCCAGGCGTCCACCCGGTCGGCGTCCGTGACGCGCGGGGTGTTCCCGAACGCCTGGAACGGCACCTCGCCCTGGACCACCGGGGTGGACAGGCGACCGGACGAGAGCCCGGTCCCGGGGGCGTCGACCTCCACCTCGACGACGTCCCCGGGAACGACGACGGAGGAGCCCGCCGGGGTGCCCGTGAGGACCACGTCGCCGGGGTGCAGGGTCATCAGCTGGGAGAGGTCGGCCACGATCCGGGGGAGGTCGAAGACCAGCCCGTCGGTGGTGTCCTGCTGGGCGAGGTCCCCGTTGACCCAGGTCCGGACCCGCAGGCCGGACGGGTCGACGGCACCGGCCGGGACCAGCCGGGGCCCCACGGGCGTGAAGCCGTCGCCGGACTTGGACCGGACGTTGGAGCCCTTGTCCGCGTACTTCATGTCGTAGACGCCCAGGTCGTTGCTCGCCGTCACCCAGCCCACGCAGGACCACGCGTCCTCGACGGAGACCCGGCGCGCGGCGGTGCCGATGACCAGCGCCACCTCGCCCTCGAAGGCCAGCAGCTCCGTGCCGGCCGGGCGCTCGACGGGTGTCCCGCTGAGGCTCAGCGACGAGGTCGCCTTCAGGAAGTAGGAGGGGTGCTCCGGGATCCTGCCGCGCTGCTCGGCGCGGGAGCGGTAGCTGAGGTGGACGGCGAGGACCTTGCCGACCGAGTGCAGGAACTCCTCGTCGACGGGGCGGGGGGACGTGGCGGGACCGTCCGGAGGGATCGGGGCGGGCATGCGCGACTCCTGTCGTGTATTAAATCGTATATGATTTAGTGTGTGCCACGTCTCCCGTTCCGTCAAGACGTCCCGCCGCTCCCGTCGTCGTCCGCGGAGCTCCGGGAGGACGACGGGGGGCGGGTCCGGTCCCGGACCCGCCCCCCGTCTCCTGCCGTCCGACGGCGGTGCGCGGCCTACTGCTCCCGGATGAGCTCGTCCAGGTCGGCCTCGTTGTCGATCACGCCGTACTTGAGCATGAGCTCGCCGAGCTTCTCGAGCTCCTCGCGGTCCACCTCGGCGTCGAACTCCTCGAGCCGCAGGTCGGCCGCGACCTCCTCCGGCATGTTGAGGAAGCTCACGATGGTCTCCCGCACCCGGTCGGGGTTGTCCTGGGCGAACTGCGTGGCCTCCGCGATCGCGGCGTCGTAGCGCTCCATGACCTCGGGGTTCTCCTCGGCGAAGCTGGTGCTGCTGAAGGTCACCATGGTGTCGAGGCCCGGGACGGTGTCCTGGTAGTTGTAGCCGACCAGCTGGGTGTTCTCGCCGTTGATCAGCTGGGTCAGGAAGGGCTCCGGGACCCAGGCGGCGTCGATCTGCCCGCGGTCCAGCTGGGCCGGCATGTCCTGGAAGGGCATCTCCACGAAGTTCACGGCGTCCGGGTCGCCGCCGTCCTGGCTCACGGCCTCCTTGATGGTCAGGTCGCCCTGGCCGTTGACCGTGTTCACCGCGACGCGCTTGCCGGCCAGGTCCGCCCAGGAGGTGATGCCGGATTCCGTGGTGGCGGCCACGCCGGTGATGTCCTCGCCCTCGGCGAGGGAGCTGCTGTAGCCGCTGAGGATCTGCATGTCGAGACCCTGGTCCTTGGCGAGGATGACCGACAGCGGGTTGCCCACGCCGATGTCCATGGACCCGCCCGAGACGGCCGGGAGCATGGCGGCGCCGCCCTGGGCGGTCTCGAGCGTGACGTCGAGGCCGTGCTCCTCGAAGATGCCCTCGTCGACCGCCAGCTGCACGGGCGCGGACGGGGCGATGGGGATGACGCCGATGGTGAGGGGTTCGAGCTCCTCCGTGTCCCCGCCCCCGCCGCCTCCGCCGCCCCCGCCGCAGGCGGTGAGGGCGAAGGTCAGGACGGTGCCGGCGACGGCTGCTCTGGTGATCACGTGCTTCATGGTGGTCCTCTCCCTGGAGTGGGTCGTGCCGGCGTCGAGCCCCCGGCGCCCTCGCTGTGACGTGCATCACGCACGGCGGTGTCCTCACCGTAGAGCCATACCGTTGTGTTCGTCAATGGTTGTGACGGTCAATCCTCATGGGTCCCGATGAGGGGCTGCGGTCACCGGTCCCGGAGCAGCGCCTCCACCGTGCGCGCGAGGTCCAGCACGACGGCGTCCGACCCGGGGCCGCCGCCGAGCTCCAGGCCCACGGGCAGGCCCTCGGCGGTGTGCCCCGCCGGGATGCTGACCCCGGGGGTGCCGAGGAAGCCGGCCAGGTCGCAGTGGCGCGTGAACGTCTCGTACGTGGGCACCCGGCGGCCGTTGAGCTCCACGGTCTCGTCCTCGCCCAGGGGGCGTGCCGTGAGCGGGGCCGTGGGCTGGACGAGGGCCGTGACCCCCTGCGCGGCGAGCGCGGCGGAGTAGAGCCGGCGGGCCATCGCCCGCTCCTCCTGGGCCGCCCGGTACTCGTCGTCGGCGGCGCGGAACACCTCGGCCAGCTGCCAGATCCGCCGCACGTCCGGGCCGGCGATGCCGTCCCGGATCTCGGCCAGGGAGCGGCGGCCGGCCCCGGCGGCCAGGTAGGACTCCAGGTCCGGAAGGAACTCGTGCAGGGCGATCGTCATGCCGGCCGGGGCCGCGAGCTCGCGGGCCGGGCGGACGTCCACCTCGACGAGCTCCGCGCCGGCCGCCTCCAGGGCCCGCAGGACGGCGCCGAAGACCGCGTCCACACCGGGCTCGAGGTCCCGCAGGAACAGCTCCGGCACCCCCAGGCGGACGCCGTGCAGCGGCCCGGGGCCCTCGTCGTCGACCTCCAGCCGCCGCGCGCCCGGCGCGCCGTGCGGGTGCTCGCCGGCGAGCAGGGCGTCCAGGAGCACGACGTCGTCCACCGTCCGCGCCATTGGCCCCACCGTGTCCCGGGAGTGGGCGAGCGGCAGGACGCCCGAGGACGGGTAGCGGCCCAGCGTGGGCCGGAACCCCACGATCCCGCACAGGGCGGCGGGCAGGCGGGCCGACCCCGCGGGGCCCGCGGCCACCGCCGCCGGGACCAGGCCCACCGCGACGGCCACCGCCGAGCCCCCGCTGCTGCCGCCCGCGGCGAGCAGCGGGTCCACCGGGTGGTGCACCGGGCCGAAGGCGCCGTTGTTGGACGTGACGCCCAGTGACAGCTCGTGCAGGTTGGTCTTCAGGACCAGGATCGCGCCGGCCGCCCGCAGCCGGTCCACGGCGGAGGCGTCCCGGCCCGCCACGTGGTCCCCGAGCGCGCGCGTGCCGCCGGTGGTCGGGAACCCCGCGACGTCCAGCACGTCCTTGACGGCCAGGGGGACGCCCGTCAGCGGTCCGTCCGTCTCGCGCCGGTCCAGCGCGTGGGCCAGGGCCCGCGCCAGGTCGGCGTCCACGCTGATCACCGCGCCCAGCGCCTCCGCCACCGGCAGCCGCTCCAGGAGGGCGTCCACGTGCTCCACGTGGCTGATCCGCCCCGCGGCCAGCTCCTCGCGGGTGGTCCTGATGTCCCACGAGGAGGGCCCGCTGAGGTCTGTGCTGAGCGTCATGGTCCATGGTGTCCACGGGAGCCGCCGGGCGGCAAGCGATGTCCGCGGTCGGTGCGAGAATGGAGTGGCTGTCCGGGGGGACCGGGCGGCGTCGTCGTCGTCGGTCGTGCGTCCGCACGGGCGCGAGGAGAGGTGTGATCGTGTCGGAGCAGTCGACCGTGGAGGACCGGCAGTACGGCCGGACCCCGCCGCAGGACAACGTGGCGGAGCAGTCCGTGCTCGGCGGGATGATGCTGTCCAAGGACGCGATCGCGGACGTCGTGGAGGTCATCCGCGGCAACGACTTCTACAAGCCCGCCCACGAGTCCATCTACGAGGCGATCATCTCGCTCTACGGGCGCGGGGAGCCCGCCGACGCCATCACCGTGGCCGACGAGCTCACCAAGCGCGGGGAGATCGAACGGGTGGGCGGCCCCGCCTACCTGCACACCCTCATCTCCTCCGTGCCCACTGCGGCCAACGCCGGCTTCTACGCCGACATCGTGCGCGAGCGCGGCGTGCTGCGCCGGCTCGTGGAGGCCGGCACCAAGATCGTGCAGCTGGGCTACAGCTCCGACGGCGAGGTCGACGACATCGTCAACGCCGCCCAGGCCGAGATCTACCAGGTGGCCGAGCGCCGCTCCTCCGAGGACTACACGATCCTCAAGGAGGTCATCGAGTCCACGGTCGACGACATCGAGGCCGCCGGCACCCGCGGCGAGGGCATGCGCGGGGTGCCCACCGGCTTCATCGAGCTCGACGAGCTGACCCAGGGCTTCCAGGGCGGGCAGATGATCGTCATCGCGGCGCGCCCGGCGATGGGCAAGGCGCTCGCCCTGGACACGCCGCTCCCGACGCCCACCGGCTGGACCACCATGGGCGAGGTCCGGGTCGGGGACGACGTCATCGCCGCCGACGGCACCCCGTCCCGCGTGGTCGCGGCCACCGAGGTCATGACCGGCCGGCCCTGCTACCGGGTGCGCTTCGACGACGGGTCGGAGATCGTCGCGGACGAGCAGCACCAGTGGCTGACGGAGACCACGGATTCCGCCGAGGTGCGCACCACCGAGCAGATCCTGGCCGCTCTCGTGGCCGGGGAGCGGCACGACGTCGTCAACGCGCCCGGCCTCGACCGGGCGGACGCCGCCTACGAGCCCGGGGGACGACGGCGCATCACGGACATCGAGCCGGTCGAGTCGGTGCCGGTGCGGTGCATCGAGATCGACCACCCCTCCCACCTGTACCTGGCGGGACGGACCTTCGTCCCCACGCACAACTCGACCCTGGCCCTCGACGTCGCCCGGTCCGCGGCGATCAAGCACGACATGACCACGGTGATCTTCTCCCTCGAGATGAGCCGCAACGAGATCGCCATGCGCCTGCTCTCCGCCGAGGCCACGCTGAACATGCAGGACCTGCGCAAGGGGCGCCTGCAGGACGAGCAGTGGGCGAAGATCGCCACGACCATGGGCAAGATGGACTCCGCGCCGCTGTTCATCGACGACTCCCCGAACATGTCGCTGATGGAGATCCGGGCGAAGTGCCGGCGGCTCAAGCAGAAGCACGACCTCAAGCTCGTGGTGCTGGACTACCTCCAGCTCATGAGCTCGGGCAAGAAGGTCGAGTCCCGCCAGCAGGAGGTCTCCGAGTTCTCCCGGGCGCTGAAGCTGCTCGCCAAGGAGCTCGAGGTCCCGGTCATCGCGCTGTCGCAGCTCAACCGTGGCTCCGAGCAGCGCCAGGACAAGAAGCCCATGGTGTCCGATCTCCGTGAGTCGGGCTGCCTCACCGCGGACACCCGCATTCTCCGCTCGGACACCGGTGCCGAGACGACGATGGGCGAGCTGTTCGCCTCGGGTGCACGGGACGTGCCGGTGTGGTCCCTGGGCGACGACATGCGCTACGTCGAGCGGACGCTCACGCACGTGTTCTCCACCGGGGTGAAGCCGGTCCACCGCCTGGACCTGGCCTCGGGGAAGACGATCCGGGCGACGGCGAACCACCCGTTCTTCACCTACCGCGGGTGGAAGCCGCTGGGTGAGATCGCCGTGGGGGACCGGCTCGGCGTGCCGAGGCACACCGACGGTCCGACGGAGCGGACGCACTGGAACGACGCGCAGATCGACGACGCCGCCCGGGCGCTCGCGGCCGGCCGTTCTCCGTTGCCCGACGCCGTGTTCGCGGTGCCCAAGGCGCACATCTGGCGCTTCGTCCAGACCTACTGGGCGGAGCGCGGGCACGTCGGTCACGACGGGCCGGGGGCGACGGTCGCCGCGTCGTTCGACGACGGTGTCACGGCGGACCGGTTCAGCCGGCTCCTGCTGCGGTTCGGCATCTCCACCACGTGGTCGCCGGACCGGTCCGAGCTGGTCGTGGCCGACGCGGACGACCAGGTGCGCTTCCTCCGGGAGATCGGCCGGACCAGCGCCTTTGGCGACGCCGCAGGAGACCTTCTCGGGATCCTCGACGAGCCATCGGGCGCCGGCTCCGACGCCGAGCTCTGGCAGAGCGTGGGCGATGTCCTGGCCGATCCCGTTCCCGTGGGGACGCTCGTTCGCGAGGGGGTCGACGAACTCCGCTCACCCGGGCCCGCCCCGAAGCTGGCCCGCGTGTCAGCCCTGCTCGACGACGCCGACATGGATCTCGCCGCCGTGAACGACCTGCTGTGGGACACCGTCGTGTCGATCGACCACGACGGCGAGGAGGAGGTATTCGACGCCACGGTGCTCGGGAACCACAACTTCGTCGCCAACGGCATCACGGTGCACAACTCGATCGAGCAGGACGCCGACATGGTCATCCTGCTGCACCGCGACGACGTCTACGACAAGGAGTCGCCGCGTGCCGGTGAGGCCGACGTGATCGTCGCGAAGCACCGCAACGGTCCCACCAAGACGATAGTGGTGGCCTTCCAGGGGCACTACTCCCGGTTCGCGAACATGGCCCACGAGGGGCTCTGATGTCGAGATGCGGACAAAACTGAACAACCCTCGAGAAAATTGATTTCGGACTGAGCCGGGCCTGCGTAGCCGTTCTTGGCCGCTTTCTGAGGGCCCGAACCAGTATTCGGTGACTCGGCCGCTCGACTGATTTGCAGCGTCTTCGCATGACAGGCGCAGCTGCGCTGAGAACCATTTCAGTTCCCGGGTGATGTCCGCAGGTCTTCCGATGGACTCGGGCGCAGTCGAGATCTGGGAGGGCCGTACGGGCGCGTTCGGGAGCAGTCCCCAGCTGTTCGCAGGAGTCCCATGCGATCTCTTTGCGATCACCGGGGAATCAAAGCGCAGGAGCGAGGGACTGACCCGACTTCCGTTGACTCTCTGACCTGCCCTACAGTTCCCTTTGTGTCGGCCGTGAAGTGCCTGGAGGCAGGAGCTCCGTCCGGCGTTCGAGCCCGCGGAGCGGGAGCGTGCGGCTCGACCCGTTTGATGTGGAGGACGAACAGGAATGTATGGCTGCGGCGCCGGCTCCCACGCGGGGGTGCCGGCGCCGCCTGCGTTGGTTATGGATGGGTGCTCAGCCGTTGATGACCTGGGGGGCGCCGAGGTGCTTGAGTCCTTCGACGCCGAACTCGAGGCCGTAGCCGGATTGCTTGGCCCCGCCGAAGGGGATGCGGGGGTCCACGGCTCCGTGCCTGTTGATCCACACGGTGCCGGCCTGGATGCGGGCGGCGACCTCGCGGGCGGCCTCGGTGTCGGCCGACCACACCGAGGCCCCCAAACCCACCTCCAGGGCGTTGGCCATTGCGATGGCCTCGTCGAGGTCGGTGTACTTGACGATGGGTAGGGCCGGGCCGAACTGTTCCTCGGCCACCAGCGGGTTGTCGTTGTCCAGATCGGCCACGAGGGTCGCCGGGTAGAAGTACCCAGGCTTCCCGGTCTCGGGGTTCCCACCCAGCAGCACCCGTCCGCCGCCGGCCTTGGCCTTCTCCACCAGACCGGCAACGATGTCGTACTGGGCCTGGTTCTGCAGCGGGCCCAGCACGTTGTTCTCCTCCAGGCCAACACCCATCGGCATCTGGGCGGCGACCTCGGTGAGGGCTTCGCACACGGCGTCGTAGACGTCTTCGTGGACGTAGAGGCGCTTCAGCGCCGCACACGTCTGGCCGGTGTTGAGGAACGCCCCCCAGAAGAGGTCCTCGGCGATGGCCTGGGGGTCGACGTCGGGCAGCACGATCCCGGCGTCGTTGCCGCCCAGTTCCATGGTCAGGCGCTTCACGGTGTCGGCGGAGTTGCGGATGATCGCCTTGCCGGCCGGGGTGGAGCCGGTGAACATGATCTTGTCCACTCCCGGGTGGGCGACCAGGGCCTCACCGATCTCGCGGTCGCCGGTGACCGCGTGCAGCACGCCGGCCGGCAGCACCTGGTTGAGGACCTCCACCAGGGTCAGCACCGACAGCGGGGTGTAGCCGGAGGGCTTGACCACCACGGTGTTGCCCATGCGCAGGGACGGGGCGATCTGCCAGGTGGAGATCATCATCGGCCAGTTCCACGGCCCGATCGCACCGACCACGCCCAGGGGCCGGTAGTGCAGCTCGGCCTTGGTCCCGTTCTCCTCCACGAGGGTTTCCGGTTCCAGGGGGAGGGCGGCGGTGGCGCGCAGCCAGGCCGCGCACGCGCCGACCTCGAAGCGGGCATTGGGGCCGTTGAGAGGCTTGCCCTGCTCCCGGGAGAGCAGCTCGGCCAGGGCCTCGGCGTTGGCCTCCACGGCATCGGCGGCGGCGTCGAGGAGAGCCGAGCGTGCGGCGTGGCCGCAGGCCGCCCAGCCGGGCTGGGCGGTGCGGGCGGCGGCCACGGCCGTCTCCAGGTCCGTCAGGGAGTGCTTGGGCGCCCGGCCCACGACCTCGCCGGTGGCCGGGTCGAGCAGGGTGCGTCCGCCCTCGGCGGGCTGGATCACCGCCAGCAGATCGGCCGCACTCGAGAACGTCGGCAGGGCAATAGCTTCAGCAGTCATAACAACTCTCCTTTTTGGGAAATCCTTCACATCCCGGTCCGCTACGGATTCCAGGTCAGCTCCGGCTACTGCGGTGGCCGTAGGCGCATCGGGTCGATGATGTGCGGTTGAAGGGCTGGGGCAGGGCCACGGCGAAACGGCCCTGCCCCAGCGGTCTGTGAGTGGAGGCTCAGGCGGTGAGCTGAGCCTCCACAGGACGGGGCTGGACCAGCAGCTCTTGGATGCGGCGGGCGGCGATGAGGCCGCTCTCGATGGCGCCGTCGATGAACCCGCCCCAGCCGGTGGCGTAGTCGGCCCCGGCCAGGAACACCCGCCCGTCGGGTCGCTGCAGGTCCTCGAAGCACTCGGTGAGGTGCCCGGCGTAATGCATGGGCCACGTCTCCCCGGCGTACTCGTCGGCAACCCAGTTGTGCCCGGTGACCTCCAGGACCTCAAGGCCGGGCACGAGCTCGTCGAGCATGGCCTGGGCGGCGGCGACGTCGTCGATGGGCACCGCGGTGGCGTCGGGGCCGAAGGCGACCAGGGTGGTGGTGTCGGCGTCGAAGTACTCGGCCTGAACGAAGTTCAACGGCGACTCCGCGTGCGCGAAGGCCACGAACCGCTCCTGGCGCCCGCGCACCTTGATCCACAGTTTCGCGCCCCGCCCGGCCTGGCCCCGCTGGGCGGCCTTGACCTTGGGCGCCGACAGGGCAGGGGTGAACTCCACGGAGCCCAGGGCGCCCAGGGGCAAGGTCACGACGACGGCGGAGGCGGTGAACCGAATCCCGTCGGCGGTGGTGACGGTCACGGTGCCCTCGGCCTGGTCCACGGCGGTGACCGGGGTGTTCAGGTGCGGATCGATCTCGGCGTCGGCGCGGATCGCCTCGATCAGCGTTCTCGTGCCGCCGTCGATCTTGTAGGTGGCGCAGGCCTCGAACATCAGCTTCCAGTCCCCGTTGGAGATCGCCGCCCAGCGCAGCGCCTGGGTGTAGGCGGCCTCATCCAGGCGGCCGTTGAAGTTCAGCGCCCAGAACGACCGCACCAGCTCCCGGACCTGTGGGTCCAGGACCAGGTCGTCAATGGCTTGAGCCAGGGTGGTGCTGTCAATTTCGGTGCATGCGGGGTTGTGCAGCGGCTCCCACGGCAGTGGGAAAACCTCGCGGGCAGGGGCCAGTAGGCGGGTGTTGGCCTCGTCCATCAGCTCCAGGATCTCCTCGGCGCCGCCCTTGATGATCTGCCCGTCGACACGGCGGTAGCCCGTGGTGAACTCGGGCCCGGCGACAGGTTTGATGCCGTAGCGGCCCATCTCGGCCCAGACGAAGGGCTGGATCCAGTGCACCCAGGTGCCACCGAGCTCCAGGGGCCGGCCCATCCGCTCCTCGAGCCAGGTGCGCCCGCCGATGCGGTCCTTGGCCTCGAGCACGGTCACGGTGTGGCCGCGCTGGGACAGTTCCCGGGCGGCGGTCAGTCCGGCGAAGCCGGCGCCGATGACGATGACGTCACTGATGTTCTCGGTCATGATCGTTTCTTTCGACGGGGCGGGTAGAGGTGCGGCTGCGTGCGGAACTGAGCCGCTGCTCAGTGCTTGAGGTGGTCTTGGGGGTATGCGGTGGTGTTGAGCACGGTGAGCCGGGAGTTGAACGGCAGCACCAGCGGTTCGGCGGTGGTGTCGTCCCAGCCGAACATCCGCCCGATCGAGCGTTGCTCGCGCAGGTCCACCAGCAGCACCGACTCCACGGTCATGACCCGTTCGGTCCAGAAGAAGAGATAGAGGTCCTCGGCGACCTCGAAGGCCAGGGTCCGGTCGACGTCGGCCAGTCCCTTCTCCCCACCGCGCAGGCAGTGCCACACGAACGTGCCGGGGGTGAGGTAGATGTGCTCATAGGCCTCCACGTCGCTGTAGCGGTAGTAAATCCGCTTGCCCACCAGCCCGGTGGAACGCTGGTGGAAGGCCGCCTCGGTGCCCTCGAGGCGGGCATGGGTGAACTCGGTGCTGCCCTTGACGGCGCCGTTCTGCTCGTGAAGGGCGGAGACGGCAATGGTGGCCACACCGGTGTTCTGGTTGAAGACCACGGTGATATCGCGCATCCGCCGGCCCTCACCGTGCACGAAGTCGATGATGAAGATCCCCGGGCGGGCCTCAATGGCCTTGTAACCGGCCTGCACGATCTCCTCATGACCCGCCGTGCCGGCACTCCACGTCAGCGCGGAGTCGTCGCGGAAGGCCATGGTGAAGCTCCGGCCGTCCTCGCCCAGCAGGGTCAGACTGGTGCCGGCCAGGGCCGGCGAGGCGGGAAGGGTCTGGTCCCCGAAGCCGTCGAGCATGGTGGACACCGAGGGCCACTCGTCGACGGGAACGAAGTCCTGGAACGAGTTGTCGATGGTCATGGAAAGAACTCCTTCGGAGGGGATCAAGAGGTGGGTCTGCAGCGGGTGCGGCGCGCGAAACGCGCCGCCGGCTCAGCTGTAGACGAAGAACTCGACGGTGGGTTCCAGGACCTGCCACCGGGTCATCGCGCCTTCGGTGAAGGAGGCCATGGACCCGGCGGTGAGGTCGAAGGTGTCCCCGTCCCGGACCTGGATGCGCAGGCGGCCGGAGACGATGTAGATGGTCTCGTCCTGGTGGATGGGCAGGTCGAAGGCCTCGGGGGCCTGCTCGGGGGTGACCTCCCAGATCCCGGCCGAGAGGGCCTGGCGCCCACCCTGTCCGGGCTTGCGCAGCCACCGGACGGTGCCGACCTCGAAGGGCTCGGGAGCTGTGGTGTCGGTGTCGGCGTGGAAGACGGCGGCGAGGGCTGCGGACATGATGGTTTCCTTCCCAAGAGGTCAGTTCGATCAGGGGATATGGACGCGGTGGTCAGCGGGTCGCGGGCACCGAGGGGGTCGCGGGGGTGGGCCGGGGATCGCGCAACAGCGGCAGGTGCTCCTGGACGCGGCGGCGGTAGAGGTAGAGCACCAGGGACAGGGCCAGGATCCCGACGCCGATGGCCAGTTCCTTCGGTCCCCCGTAACCGGTGAGCTCACTGGACAGGGCCCCGACGACCAGCACGACCGCGGTGTAGACGACCAGCGCCACCGCCAGGGGTACCGCGTAACCTCCCACCCGGAAGGGTCGGTTGTACTCGGGGTGGTCGCGGCGCAGGACGAGGAAACCGGCCAGGGCCAGCAGGATCGCCAGCAGGTAGCCCAGGTTGGCCGCGACCAGGATGGAGATCGGGTTGGCGATGAAGACGATGAGCACGACGTTCATTGCCACCGCCGCGTAGATCGCCCGGGCCGGGACCCCGTGGCGGTTGGTCTTCTCGAGTTGCCGGGGCGCGAGCTTGTCCAGGGCGGCTCCGTAGAGGGCGCGGGAGCCGTCGGCCATCGAGGCGTTCACGCCCATCAGCAGGGCGGCCAGGATGGCCAGGAGCATCACATCGGTCAAGGGCCCGGCCGGCAGCACCCGGGTGAAGGCGGTGACGAACATCCCGGCCGGATCTGTCGCGGCTTCCTCCTGGGTGATGAGCCCGCCCACGCCGAAGGGTACGAGCAGGAAGATCCCGAAGGTGTAGGCCCCGGAGGTGAACAGCGCTTTCCTGCCGTCCTTCTTCGAGCGGTACTCGGGCATGAAAGCTGCGCACATCTCGGTGCCGTAGGCGGTCCAGCCGATGAGGTAGAGCCAGACCAGGGCCAGCTGGATCGTGGCCCAGGGGTCGGCGGCCAGATCGCCCAGGCCCCAGGTGAGGTTCGGGGCCTGCCAGGACCCGGAGACGAGGGGGGCAGCGATGAACACGGCGAAGGAGGCCAGCAGCAGCACCCCGATCACCTTGTTCACCCAGGCGGCCGGCTGTGCGCCGAAGAGATTAGGCACCATGATGAGCAGGATCAGCCCGATGCCGATCAGCTGCGCCGGCCCGATCTGGGCCACCCCAAGGTTCAGCGCCCAGGTGGCCTCGGGCAGCCAGCGGGCGGCGACGACGACCCCGGCGGTCACGCTCACGATGGAGATCACCGCCGACCAGCCGAACCAGTAGCCGAAGGTGGCCAGCGCCCCGGCCGGGGCGAAACGCTCCCGCCAGGCCTCGTGGGCGTATATCGGCACCCCGCCGGGCTTGTCGGGGAAGATCGAGGCCATCTCGGCGAACAGGCTGTTCTGCACCCAGCCGATCAGCGCCGCGAACGCCCACAGGACCATCGCCGACAGCCCCCCGACCACCGCCACGGTGGCGCCGAAGGAGACGTAGAGCCCCCCGGAGACGGCCATCGACATCGCGAAGGCGTCCTTCCAGGACAGGCGGGCGTGCAACTCGGTGGGCGCCTCGCCCGGGCCGGGTGTGCCCGGCGGTGTCGAGGGTGAGCCCGGCGACGCCGGCGTCGACCCGGTCGTGGCACCGGAAGTGATGGGTGAAGACATCAGGTCCCCCTGGGATTGGGTGCTGCCAGCGCCACACGAGGTAGCCCTGTGGATCGCAGCGCAGGTCTGAGACGAACAGAGGAGCGTCGCTCTTGCAGAAGTCCGGAGTGACGCGAGTCACTGTGCGTGACAGCCTAACTCTGCACTTGCAGAGTTTGAATGGCAAGGGGTAGCCCCAAAATTTCTTCGCCCGAAGGTCGGAGATGCGCGGATGCTCGCCGATCAGGCGCCCACGGGCCTCCCGTGGCCAGGCCGACCGGTAGCGTGGAGAAACAAGGGATGTCTGGGGCAGGTGCAAGGACAGGAGCGCAAGTGGCGGGACGCAATGGGGTCTACGGGGCAGGCCGGGAGGCCCTGCTCGACGCTGTCATCGAGCTGGTGGGCCGCGACGGGCTGAAATCGTTGAGCTACCGGAAGGTGGCCCAGATCGCCGGAGTGGACAACACGCTGATCTCCCACCACTTCGGCTCCAAGGCCGCCCTGCTGGAAGCGGCCATGGACTATGCGGCCCAGCGCACCCTGGAAGGCACCGAGTTCGAACGGATCTTCCACGGTGCGATCGCCGACAACGTCCTGGACGCCGTGCGAGAGTCTCCCGAACGACAGGCCTTCCAGTTCGAGATGGTCCTGGCCTCCCGGGCGATCCCAGCCCTGCGACCGGCAGCCGAGCGTCTGTACGGCGCATACGTCCAGCGAATGCAGGCAGCCCTCGCCGCCGCCGGTTACGACGCCGACGAAGCCGTAGCCCGGCTGGTGTTCGCCGCCCTCGACGGACTAGTGTTCCAGCGCATCACCGTCGCCACCGAAGACCAGACGCGATCAGCGCTGGACCAGGTCGAGCGATTGCTGCCCGCAGGGCGCAAGGTCTCCCCAGTCGCTGATCAGACGGCGTAGCGCAAGAACCCCATGAAAGCTCGAGTTGTCGTGGTCGCCAGAGCGGGGGGTGCGCCAGTCGGTAACCAACCTGCATGTCACGGTGGAGTTGCTCGCCTGTGCCACAACTGCACGGACTTGGACTTTACGTAGGGCCCGGTTACCGGCCTTTCGGCGACTGGGACGATCTGGCGGACAGTCCCATGCCTGACTGCTGTTTCTCGAGTCTTTTCCCTTGTCGGGCGGCCTCTGGAGACGAGATGTGGCGGTCAGTCATGCGGGGCCCGTCCTATCACCCCATTGACCTCCGAGATGCCGGATCGCAGTCCCCGCAGCGTCGAGACGAGAAATTTTCGCATGGGCATCCTGAATCAGGCGTCACGGAGGCAGCGGAACACCAGAGCTCCACGGAAATCTGGCGCTGCTGCAGTGGCGCGTAAGAGAAGCCACTTCGTCCTCGCGTTCGGTTCCGGATCGTTTCTGCGGGCCGGAAGACAATGCGTTGTACGGCCAGGGACCTTGTCGTCGGGAGGTGGAGGGAAAACCGAACGGTTCCCCGCGCCTCTCCTGCTGGTTCAGTTTCGGTCGGGGATTCCGTTCAGTTCTGAGCGCAGCTCGACAACGACGTACGTTCGAGGAACTCGTTGCCCTTGCGCGGGGGTGTACGCGCAGCGACCGTCGCCTGCTCGGATCGGGACTTCGGGGCCCTGACCGTGCTACTGGGCGGCGTCCTCGCCGGCCCAGGCCTGCGCGTAGAACAGCGGGGACAACGAGCCCAGCAGCTCGGCATAGGCACCCGGATTCAGTGCCTGCGCTGAACCGTCGGGGACCGTCGAGGCGAAGACGGACACGCCCAGCCCGGCCTCATGGTCCTTCACGGTCAGGCCGGCGGCCTCCAGGATCGTGGGGTACATGTTCAGCTGGTCCACGCCGGGCCGCAGCTCGTCGTTCTCGTCCTCGCCCGGAACCCAGATCCGGTTGAAGACGGTGCGGTTGTCGTGGTCGTCCAGCTGCTCGTGGAAGGCGTCGCCGGCGCTCATGTGCTTGAGGTGGTCGCCCATGATCACCACGGCGGTGTCCTCGAGGTAGCCCTTCTCCTTCATGTGGTCCACGAATCCGGCCACCTGGGTCATGGAGCAGGAGAACACGGCGGTGACCTCGTTCTGAGTGTCCACGGTGCAGTAGTCGAAGACGTGCACCGGCTCGTGGGTGTCCAGCGTCAGCATGGAGAGGTGGAACGGCCGGCCGGTCCTCTCCGCCTCGGCGTGCAGCTCGTCGATCTCGTCCTTGGCGTGGGCCATGAGGCGTCCGTCGCTCAGACCCCAGTCGCCGCGGAAGTTCTTCTCCGGTTCGCCGGCGGCGCGCCAGTCGGAGAGGTCCTTCACCTCGGAGTAGCCGTGGCTGCTCAGGAACGTGTCCTTCGCGGCGAAGGAGGCGTTGGCGCCGCCCAGGAAGACGTTGTGGTAGCCGTGCTGGTCCAGGACGTCGCCCAGGCAGGTCAGCCCTGCCAGGTAGGTGTCGACGTCGCCGCCGAGCGCGTTGAGGGCGCCGCTGCCGACGGCGGAGCCCATGCCCTTCAGGGGAACGCCGCACTGTGTCGCGGTGAGACCGGCCATGGTCCAGCCCCCGCCCTTGTACTGCTGGAAGTCGTCCACGCTCTGCCAGCCTTCCGAGGCCTCGGTGACCTCCTTCAGCGGAGCGAACGCGTCCTTCTCGAAGAGCTGGTCGTCCGCGAGGGTGGCCTCGCCGGACTCGAGGTAGATCAGCACCAGGTTGCGCCTGTGCTGGTCGCTGGTGACGGTCGGCTCCACATAGTAGTGGCCGATGTCGTACCTGGAGTTCGCCGCCCTGAGGTAGTCCCCGATGCGCACCGTGGTGGCGAAGGCCGTTGTGCCGCCGACGACCACCGTGGCCACCAGAGCGGTGGAGACGGTGCGCATGATCCACGGCGAGCGACGAGGACGCAGGCCGTCGCCGGTGCGGCGCTGCTTGCGGCGCCGGACGTACTGCCACAGGGCGATCCCGGCGGTGACGAGCAGGGGCACGACGCCGACCCCGAGGATGCCGATCCAGACGATGGGGCCGCCCCCGCCGTCGATCTCCACGGAGACGAGGTTCAGGAGCATCTGGCCCACGGAGATCCTGCCCCAGAAGAAACGGATGCCGGCGGCGGCGATGAGAAGTGAGAGACCCGCCCAGATCAGGACGTAGACCGAGACGTGTCCCACGACGACGCCGACCCGTCGGACCACGTGGAGAATCCGACCGGACATGGCAGCACCTCGCGTTCCGGATGCCCGCGTGTTCGCCGAACACCCTTGACATCCAACCCATTCTCGCGCCCGTAGCAACCGAGTACCGATACGTTACCCGTTCCTCATCGGCGGACTCGTCGAACCACGGTCCCCAGAGGCGCCACGCGGCGCGTAGGTCTTGTCTACCCGCCGGTGCCGCTGACGACCAGACCCATATTTGCGGTGGAGAAGTGCGGGATAACGGATGTCCGGCTCGTCCCGGGTGACAGGGATGTTGTCGACGGCATGGACCCGTCCGGCCGCTCGGTCCTCGCCCGTGACCGGCGGATCCACGCCGGAAGCCGTGTGAGGCTCCACCGAGGAGGAGTGGATCGGCGGGAGCTCCACCATCCAGCAGGACGAGGTGGTGGTGCTCTCGGGAGGGGTCCTGCAGCAGGAGGTCGCTCTCGTGGCGGGCGCCGCCGGCGAGGCCGGCCCGCACGGCCGGCCCCGGGTGTGGCATCGTTGCCGCTGAACGCCTGTGCTGGGATCCGGCTGGTCGTCGCCTCCTCACGACGACCGGCGCGACGGCCACGAAAGGACCCGTGATCATGGACGCACCGCCGAATCCTCTGGAGACACTGTCGCTGGACCAGCTGCGGCGGCGCACCAGCAGCAAGTGGCGCGCCCATCCCGAGGACGTGCTGCCGCTGTGGGTCGCGGAGATGGACGTGTCCTTGGCCCCGGCGGTGGTCCGGGCGGTGCACGAGGCCATCGACCTCGGTGACACCGGATACCCGGCCGGCACCGACTACGCCGAGGCGCTGAGCGCTTTCGCGGCTCGGCGGTGGCGGTGGGACGGCATCGCGGTGGAGCGCACCGCCGTCGTCCCGGACGTCATGCTGGGGGTGGTAGAGCTGCTGCGCCTCGTGACCGATCCGGGGGACACGGTCGTGGTGAACTCCCCGGTCTACGCCCCCTTCTACGCCTTCGTCTCCCACGACGCCCGCCACGTCGTGGAGGCACCGCTGGGCGACGACCTCAGGATCGACCTGGACGTCCTGGAGGCGACGTTCCGGCGTGCGCGGGCGCACGGGGGCAAGGTCGCCTACCTGCTGAGCAACCCCCACAACCCCACCGGGGCCGTCCACACCCGCCAGGAACTGACCGCGGTGGCCGAGCTGGCCCGCCGCCACGGTGTGCGGGTGATCGCCGACGAGATCCACGCGCCCCTGGTGCTGCCGGGGGCCGAGTTCACCCCGTATCTGAGCGTGCCCGGCGCCGAGGACGCGTTCGCCCTGTTGTCCGCCTCCAAGGGGTGGAATCTCGCCGGGCTCAAGGCCGCTCTGGCCGTCGCCGGCCCCGACGCCGCCGCGGATCTGCGTCGCATGCCCGAGGAGGTCGGCCACGGTCCCAGCCACGTCGGGGTCATCGCCCACACCGCCGCCTTCGCCGAGGGCGGGGCGTGGCTGGACGCGCTGCTCGAGGGCCTGGACGCCAACCGGACACTGCTCGGTCGCCTGCTGGCACAGCACCTGCCGGAGGTGCGGTACACCCCGCCGCAGGGGACCTATCTGGCCTGGCTGGACTGCCGCCACCTGGGCCTGGAGCCCGGCGACCGCCCCGACGGGCTCGCCGTCGCCTCGGACATGGCCGCGACCGCACGCATGTTCCTCGACCGGTCCCGGGTCGCCCTGAGCTCCGGGCACGTCTTCGGCACCGGCGGGGCCGGACACGTGCGGTTGAACTTCGCCACCTCACGGTCGATCCTCACCGAGGCGGTGACCCGGATGGGGCAGGCCGTCCGGGACCTGCCGTAGCCGTGCGGAGCTCCGGCGCGGTCTCGGGCCGGGACCGCGCCGGAGGGTCCGTCAGGCCGTGACCGTGGAGTCCACGGGGCTCTCGCTGGGTGTCCGCCGGTCGGCCGGGTGCGGCGCCGTCGAGGCGTCCGTGCCGCCGAAGGCGGGGACCACGTGCTGGACGAACAGCTCGAGCGACTTCTTCTTCTCGGCGTGCGTCATGCCGTTGTCGATCCAGTAGGCGAACTCGTCGACGCCCAGGTCCTCGTAGTGCTTGATCCGCTCGATGACCTCCTCGGGTGTGCCGATCATCGCCGACCGGTGCAGGCTCTCTGGCTCGAACTCCGGGCGGCCCGCGAACTTCTCCTCGGGCGAGGGCTCGAGGAAGCCGTTGACGGGGGTCGTCCTGTTCCCGGCCCAGGCGTCGAAGGTCCGGTAGTAGCGGTTGATCGCGTCGGCCGCAGGACGCCAGGCGTCGGGCTCCTCGGCGTCGTGCACGTAGGTGTGCCGGAGGCAGAGGATCTCCGGCTTGCGCGCGTCCGGGAACTTGGCCATCGCGTCCTGGGTCTTGCCGGTGAGGTCGGCGACCTCGCGGTCGTCCTTCATGAGCGGCGTGACCATGATGTTGAAACCGTTCTCGACGGCGAACTCGTGGGACTCGGGGGAGCGGGCCGCCACCCAGATGGGGATCTCGGCCTGTACCGGCTTCGGCACGCTGGTCGAGGTGGGGAACTGCCAGATCTCCCCGTCGTGGGCGTAGTCGCCCTGCCACAGGGCGCGCATGGCCGGGAGGATCTCGCGCAGGTGCTGCCCCCCGGCGGCGGCGGGCAGGCCGCCGGCGAGACGGTCGAACTCGAACTGGTAGGCGCCGCGGGCGATCCCGAGCTCGAGGCGTCCGCCGCTGATGACGTCCAGCAGCGCGGACTCGCCTGCGGCGCGGATGGGGTTCCAGAACGGCGCGATGAGGGTGCCGGCGCCGAGACGGATGGTCGTGGTCTGCGCGGCGAGGTAGGCGAGCAGCGGCATGGGGCTGGGCGAGACGGTGTACTCCATCGCGTGGTGCTCGCCGATCCAGACGGTGGAGAACCCGCCGTCCTCGGCGACGTGCACCAGGTCGACGAGGTCCTCGAAGAGCTGCCGGTGGCTCAGCTGGTCGTCCCAGCGCTCCATGTGCACGAACAGGGAAAATCGCATGGTGGTCATCCTTTTCGGTCTCGGTGACATGTGGTCTGTGGCGAGGCGGTCGCCCGGGCGCTTGAGCACCAGGGACCCGGGGCCGTAGCCCTCAGCACGGTTCGGCGACGCCGGTCCGCTCCGCGATGGTGCGGTCGGCCTTGGACCAGTGGGTGGTGGGAACCTCCCGGACGATCACCGTGGTGTTCTCCGGGACGGCGCCGACGGTCTCCTCGGCGGCGCGGTGCAGCGCGGACACGAGGGAGCGCAGCTGCTCGGGGCTGCGACCCTGTGCGATGGACACGTCGATCAGGGGCATCGGTCTCTCCCTCAGCTGCGCATGACGAAGGGGTCGGCGACCGGACCCTCGTCGGTGTTGATCCACACGCTCTTGAGGCGGGTGTACTCGTTCATGGACTCCAGGCCGTGCTCGATGCCCACGCCGCTGTTCTTGAAGCCCTGGCGCGGGGACATGGGGGACATGGCCCGGTAGGTGTTGACCCACACCGTGCCGGCGTCGAGGCGCCGGGCCATCCGGTGGGCCCGGGCCAGGTTCTGGGTCCACACCCCGGCGGCCAGTCCGTACTCGGTGTCGTTGGCCAGGCCGAGGACCTCGTCCTCGGTGTCGAAGGGCATGATCGCGGCCACGGGCCCGAAGATCTCCTCGCGGGTCACGCGCATGCAGTTGTTCACGCCCGTGAGCACGGTCGGGGCGTAGAAGTAGCCCGGGAGCCCGACGTCGGGCCGGCCGCCGCCGGTGAGGACGGTGGCGCCCTCCGAGACCCCGAGCTCCACGTAGGAGTTCACCTTCGCCTGCTGGTCGGCGAAGGCCAGCGGCCCCAGCTCGGTGGTCTCGAGCAGGGGGTCGCCGATCGCGATGCTGCGCGCCCGTTCGGCGACCTTCTCCAGCAGCTCATCGTAGACCGAGCGGTGGGCGAACACGCGGCTGCCGGCGATGCAGGTCTGTCCCGCGGCGGCGAAGATGCCGGCGATGACGCCCATGGCGGCGTTGGAGACGTCGGCGTCCTCGAACACGATGTTCGGGCTCTTGCCGCCCAGCTCCAGGGTGCAGCCGATGAAGCGGGAGGCTGCGGAGGCGGCGATCGCGGAGCCGGTGGCCGTGGACCCGGTGAAGGAGATCTTCGCGAGGCCCGGGTGCGCCACCAGGGGGGCGCCGGCCTCGGTGCCGTAGCCGGTGACGACGTTGACGACCCCGTCGGGGAACCCGGCCTCCGTGGCGAGCTCGGCCAGGCGCAGGACCGTGCGCGAGGTGTACTCCGAGGGCTTGATCACCAGGGTGTTGCCGGCGGCCAGGGCCGGCGCCAGCTTGGAGGTCGTCAGGGTCAGCGGCGAGTTCCAGGGAGTGATGGCACCCACGACGCCCAGCGGCTCCCGTTGGGTGTAGTTGAGCATCTGCACGGAACTGGTGGGGATCTGGCTGCCCTGGACCTTGTCGGCGAGCCCGGCGTAGTAGTACAGGTACTCCGGCAGGGTCGTCAGCTGCCCGCGCATCTCGCGCAGCAGCTTGCCGTTGTCCAGGGACTCCATCCGGGCCAGTTCCTCGGCGTGCTCCCCGACCAGGTCGCCCAGGCGCCGCAGCAGGTGCCCGCGCCGGGTGGGGGACAGGTCCCGCCACAGGGGGTGGTGGAAGGCGTGGTCGGCGGCGGCCACGGCGGCGTCGACGTCGGCGCCCGTGCCGCGTGCCGCGGAGTAGAGGACCTCCAGGGTGGCGGGGTTGGTGCTCTCGAAGTGGGCGCCCTCGATCGGGGCGACGAATGCTCCGTTGATGAAGTGGTCGTAGCGCTCAGGCATGGTCTTCTCGGTCCGATTCCTCGATGAAGTGGTGGATGGTGCGGGCCAGCTCGTCGGGTTGCTCCACGGGGAGCATGTGCCGGGCGCCGGGGACGACGACGGCGTGCGCGCCGGGGATCGCCGCCGCGAGCCGGCCGGTCATCTCCGGGGTGGAGCCGGGGTCCAGCTCACCGGTCACCGCCAGGGACGGCACCGTGATGCGGCCCAGCTCGGGGCCGATCTCGGCGTCGGCGGTGGCGAAGACCTCGTAGGCGTGCAGGTAGGACTCCACGGCGTTGGCCAGCAGGGTCGTGCGCGTTCCGGCCACCGTCCCGGGGTCCACCCCGCTGCCGGCGGGGTACCAGCGCCGGATCGAGGCCTCGACGCTCCCGGGGAAGTCCTCCCGGGCGCTGTCCAGCCGGGCGGCCACGGAGGCCGTCTCCTCGGGGGTGCGCCGGCACACGGAGCTGACGCTGGTCAGGGTGGCGACGAGCTCCGGGCGGTGGCGGGCCAGGTGCTGGGCGATGAGCGCGCCCAGGGAGAACCCCACGAGGTGGGCCCGCCCGGGCAGGCGGTCGGCGACGTCCTCGGCCAGCTCGGTCAGGGAGACCGGACGGGTCAGGGGCGGCCGGTCGCCGTGACCGGGCAGGTCCAGGGCCACGACCGGGCGGCCGGTCCGGGCGAGCGCCGCGCGGAGGGGCTCCCACATGGTGCGGTCCAGCCCCACGCCGTGGAGCAGGACGATCGGCAGGGGCTGGGCCACGGTCACTGCTCGGTGCTCAGCGGGGCGAGCCGCTGCTGCGGGCGCCCCTGGGCGGCCGCCGCCAGGGCGATCACGATCTCCCCGGGGTGGGGGGCGTCGGCGAGGCGGACCTCGATGCTCTGGTGGTGGGAGCGGATGGTGGCGTCCGTGATGTGCTTGAGCGGGATGTCGAAGACGACCCCGGCGGGCCCGCGCTTCTCCACCGCCGGCAGCAGCGTCGTGGCCGAGGCCGCCCGGCGGAAGTGGTCGCCGAACTTCAGGGTGTGGATCAGTGCCGAGCCGTGCTCGATCTCCCCGTCCAGGCCCACGACGGCCGCCTTGCCGTAGGCCTCCACGGGGGCGCCGAGGGCCTCGACCACCCGGGCCGCCAGCAGGGCGCCGACCTCGGAGGCGGTGGCCTCGATGCCCGGGGCGAGGTCCTCGACGAAGCCCTGCCCGTCCCACGGGTTGGCGATGATGGCGGCGACCACGGCCACGCGGGCCGCGGGCTCGACGGGGCGGCCGCCCTCGGTGACGGTCTCTTCGACGAGGGTGATGATCTTGCGGGGGCTCATGCGGAGGCTCCTTCGAGGACGGCGGAGGTGACGGCGGGATCGGTGGCCCGGTCCCCGATGCGGGGGTGCGGGCGGGGTCCGGTGGAGGCGGCGACGACGACGACGATCTCGTCGGCGCGCGGCCCGTCGTTCACCCGGGTGGTGATGGCCTGGTAGTGGCTGCGGGTGGCGGCGTGGGTCTTGTGCCACATGGGCACGACGAGGGGCTGACCCGCCTCGGCGCGGTCGTCGGCGAAGCAGATGATGGAGGAGCCCTCGAGGAACTCCCGCACCAGGTTGCCGAAGTACGGGGTGTGGATCAGCGCGCCGGCGTGCTCGATCTCCCCGGCGGTTCCCACGATCGCGGCCTTGCCGAAGGCCTCGACCTGCTCGGGTCCGCCCAGGCTCTCCAGCAGGCGCTCGGTCAGCACGCGCGCCAGCTGCGGAGCCAGGTGCTCGGTGGCCGGGGAGAGGTCCGTGTCAGGGCCGGTTCCGGCCCACGGGTTGGCCACGACGGCGGCGACCGTGGCGCGCACGGCCGGCGCGGCCGGGGCCCGGCCGTTCTCCAGGAGGATCTCCTCCTGGTAGTGGACGATCTTGCGGATGCCGGCGTTACCGGCAGAGCGGTCCGTCATGGTCCTCACCGATCTCCCACCATGTGGGGCGTGCGGGTGAGGTGCGGCACGACCGCGGAGACGAGCTCCAGGTTGCGCATAGTGTGGTCCTTTCGCGCCGGCCCGGGGCCGGCAGTCGGTGAGGCGATGGTCAGGCGTGGAGGGGGCCGCCGGCCGTGCGGGAGTCGGTGAGGACCTCCCGGGCCGAGGCGTAGACGTGGTTGCGCATGGCGGCCTCGGCGCCGAAGTGGTCCTTGTTCCGGATCATGTCCAGCACCACTCGGTGCTCGCTCGTGGAGGCCTTGATGCGTCCCGGGTGCTCGGCCGTGCGCAGGACCAGGCGGTGGTAGGCCAGCTGGTTCATCAGCCGGTCGTAGTGCTCGACCAGCTTGGAGTTGTCCGCTCCGTTGATGATCGTGCGGTGGAACTCGTGGACCAGTTCCGCGTACCGGGTGGCGTCCTGGTCGGCCGCGGCCTGGTCCGACTCGGCGATGTTGCGCTCGAGCACCTCGAGCTCGGGCACCGGGCCGCGGCGGGCGAGCAGGCCCGCGGCCAGACCCTCCAGGCCCTCCTTGAGCTGGAAGAGCTCGACGATCTCCCGGCGGGTGGGTTCCCGCACGAAGGTGCCGACCTTGGGCCGGATCTCCACGAGGCCCTCGTGCTGGAGCTGCTTGAGGGTCTCGCGGATGGGCGTGCGGCTGACCTCGAACTCCTGGGCCAGGAAGACCTCGGACAGCGGAGCGCCCGGGGGGAACTGCCCGCCGAGCACCAGCTGCCGGACCCGGTCCAGCAGCGACACCTCGGCGGCTTCTTCCACGCCATTCGTCATCTGTTGCATGCATCACACAGTAGATGTTGCATGCATGACCGTCAAGAGGGCGGGTGGCGGTGATGCACCGAAGCCTCAAGTTCCCCGCGATGTTCGGGATCATGGGGGTCTATTGACCTTGACGTGTGATGTGGATTACGGTCTGTGCCATGCAACAGCTTCTCGAAGAAACTCTCACCACCGCCTGGCGGTCCGCCTGGGACCGCGGGGAGGTCGCGGCGCTGGACGCCG
The DNA here is from genome assembly GCF_044462265.1 of Kocuria rhizosphaerae. Lineage (NCBI taxonomy): Bacteria > Bacillati > Actinomycetota > Actinomycetes > Micrococcales > Micrococcaceae > Kocuria > Kocuria rhizosphaerae. Next base: position 35,188 of record NZ_JBISWL010000018.1, on the reverse strand, counting down.
TCGTCGCCCCTGACTACGTCCGGGTGAGCCGTGCCAGCGGGCAGACGGCGACCCTGGCACAGCTGCAGGAGGAGATCCTGGCGGTCCGCGCCGGCTTCCCCGACCTGACCACGACCATCGACTCGGTGGTCACCCAGGAGGACACCGCCGCGATCTTCTGGACCACCACCGGGACCCACACCGAGACCTTCCTCGGGGTTCCGCCCACCGGACGCCGGGTCCAGACCCGCGGGTGCAACCACGTGACCCTGGTGGACGGACGGATCACCCGGGAGGAGGTGACCTGGGACGGCTCCGAGCTGCTGCACAGCCTCGGCGTCCGCCACCTCAGCGACGCCCAGGCTCCGGCCGGCGAGGTCGTCCTGGACGACCTCTCGGGCGAGCCGGACCCGCAGGTCATGAAGACGTTCAACCGGCAGTTCATCACCGGTGTCACCGTGGTGACCACCCAGGAGGACGGGGTGCCCAAGGGCCTGGCGGTGAACTCCTACGCCTCGGTGTCCCTGGAGCCGCCGCTGGTGATGGTCTGCATCCAGAAGACCTCCTCCACCTACCCGGCCCTGTTCGCGGCCACCCACCTGGGGATCAACATCCTGGGCACCGAGCAGCGCGAGACCATCGCCACCTTCGCCTCCAAGGCGACCGACAAGTTCGCCGCGGTCGACTGGCACCCGGCGCCCCACGGCAGCCCGCTGATCGACGGGTCACCGGCCTCGCTGGAGGCCGAGATCCGCGAGCGGTTCCAGGCCAGGACCCACACCGTCTTCATCTGCCGCGTCCGCCACGCGGAGGTGACCGAGGCCACCCCCATCATCTACAAGGCCGGCCGGTTCTACGACAGCGACGACCTCACCCAGCTCTAGCGCACCCCCGGCCGTCGAGGCCGCCCCCGGGTGGCGTGCCCGGGTCCCATCCTCAGCGGATGCCGTCCGGCACCGCTCGCACAGATCCTCCCCGAGGCAACCACCTCCAGAAGAAACGGAGCCCACCATGTCCCAGGACTTCCTTGCGGACGGCCCCACAGGTCATCGGCCGAAGCCCGGCACGGACCGCAGATCCAGGAACCCGGTGTTCTGGGTGTCGGTCTCGCTCATCGTCGTGTTCATCGCCCTCGCCGGTTTCTTCCCGACCCGGATGGGCGAGGTCTCCACGGCGGCCCTGAACTGGGTGACGGAGACCACCGGCTGGTCCATGCTGCTCATCCCGCTGGGCCTCATGGGGCTGCTGCTCTTCCTCGCGTTCACCAAGTACGGGACCATCCGGCTCGGCCCGGACGACTCCCGGCCCGAGTACCCCACCTATGCCTGGATCGCCATGCTGCTGGGCGCGGTGATGGGCATCGGGCTGATCACCTACGGCGTGGCCGAGCCGGTCTCGCACCTGCTCACCCCGCCCCACGACCTCGCCGAGCCCGGCAGCCAGGACGCCGTCGTGGAAGCGCTGCGCTTCACGTTCCTGGACTGGGGCCTGCACGCGTGGGCGGTCTTCGCGATCTTCGGCCTGGCCATCGGGTACTCCACCCACCGCCTCGGCAACAAGGGCCTCGTCTCCCCGGTCCTGCGGCCGCTGATCGGCCGGCACGCCGACGGCGTGGTCGGCAAGACCGTGGACGTCCTGGTGATCCTCTCCACCCTGTTCGGCACCACGACCTCCCTCGGCCTGGGCGCCAGCCAGATCGGCCACGGGCTCAGCCAGGTCACCGGCGCCACACTGACGAGCATGCCCGTCCAGGTGGGCATCATCGCCGTGATCACCGTGATCTTCACGCTGTCCGCCATGAGCGGGGTCAGCCGGGGCATCCGCTACCTGAGCCAGACCACCATGGTCATCGCGGCCGCCCTGCTGATCTTCGTGCTGATCGCCGGGCCCACGACCTACCTCATCAATGTCTTCTTCCGCTCCCTCGGCGGCTACGTCGGCGGCTTCCTCGAGATCAGCCTGATGCTGCCCACCGACGCCGACGAGCTGGCCTGGATGCAGTGGTGGACCTACTTCATGATGGCGTGGTGGATCAGCTGGGGCGCCTTCGTGGGCGTGTTCCTGGCCCGGATTTCCCGGGGCCGCACGATCCGCCAGTTCGTGGCCGTGGTCCTCGGCGTGCCGACCGTGGTGTTCTCCGCGTGGTTCACCGTCATGGGCGGCAGCGCGATGTTCATGGACATGAACCGCGGAGCCGGGATCGGCGAGGCCGCGGCGCAGGACGTCAACACGGCGTTCTTCGGCCTGCTGGACCAGCTCCCGCTCACCCTGCTGACCTCCGTGGTGGCCATCGTGCTGGTCGTGCTCTACTTCGTCACCGGCGCGGACTCCAACACCTACGTGCTGGCCGTGATCTCCAGCGACGGCGAGCTCAACCCCAAGCGCTCGGTGCTGGCCGTCTGGGGCATCCTCACCGGTGCCATGGCCGCGGTCCTGCTCTACGCCGGAGGCCTGCAGGCGCTCCAGACGGCGGTGATCCTCTCCGCCGCGCCGTTCATCTTCGTGATCCTCGCCCTGGCGGTGGCGGTCGTGATGCACCTGCGCCGCGATCCGCTGATCTCCCCGTTCCCCGGCGTGCACGACGGCTCCGCGACCGGCCCTGACCACGGACGGCGGGCCGCGCGGCGCAACGGCGAGGAGCCCGGCGACTCCGACGGGCCGGGCCACGGCGGCACCGTCCTGGAAGCCCGAACGCCCCCTCTCGCCGCGGTCGAGCGCGGCTGACCGGCCGCCCCACGCCGGCTCCCGGCACGACGCCGGGAACCCGCGCGGGTGCCCGGTCCCGGCCACGGAGTCCCGTGGCCGGGACCGTCCGCCTGCGCAGTGCCCCCGGGCCGGCCCCGGAACCCTGCACGAGCTCAGGAAGGATCTCTCCATGACCGTGATCGAAGGCGTCGTCGAGCACGGGGACGCCCGGGGCAGGACCCTCGGGTTCCCCACCGCGAACCTCGCCCTCCCCGGCGGCGTGGCGGAGGACGGTGTGTGGGCCGCTCAGGTCCGGATCGACTCGGGGGAGCGGGTCCTCGCGGCGGTGTCCGTCGGCCGGCGCAGGACCTTCTACGCCGATGAGGGCCACCGGCTGCTCGAGGCCCACCTCCTCGACGTGGACGGCGACCTCTACGGGCGCACGATGCGGGTCGAGCTCGGCACCAGGCTGCGGGGCCAGCAGAGCTTCCCCTCCGTCCACGCCTTGACGGAGCAGCTGCACCGCGACGTCGAGGCCACCCGCGCTTGGGCCGCCGCCCACTGCCCGTGGCTCCTGACCGCCCCGGTGCCGAGGACCTCGGAGCGGGCGCTCGTGTGACCCCGCTGGGACCGCCGACGTCCGGTCCCGCGGCCTAGAGCAGACGGGTGTGCAGCAGCGAGTGGCCGAAGCCGACGATGTCGTCGCGGCCGTCGCCGTTGAGGTCGCCGAGCAGACGCGGGTACCGGTCCGGGGTCCAGCCGCCGTTGTACCCGAACTCGGTCGTCGTCAGGGAGTGGTTGACCAGGACGTTGTCGTCGCCGTAGGCCACGAACGTGCCGGGGTCGCCGAAACCGACCACGTCCTGGATCCCGTCGCCGTCGAGGTCGGCGAGGGTCCGCGGGTGCCGGTCCACCCGCCACCCCTGGGCCGCGCCGAAGTCGGCGAGCTCCAGGGTGACCGGGAGGAACTTCGGCTCACCCGGGGCGAAGGCGCGGGAGTAGGCGGCGAGCACCCCGCGCTCGCCGAAGCCGATGACGTCCGCCCGGCCGTCGCCGTTGACGTCCCCGACCGCGCGCGGGTGCCGGTCGACCCGCCAGCCCTGGGCGACGCCGAAGTCGCGGATCTCCCGCACCGCAGCGGTGAAGGTGTTGTCCGCCCGCCCGTAGGAGACCCAGGTGCCGCCGTAGCCGAAGCCCACGACGTCGTCGATCCCGTCGCCGTCGACGTCGGCCAGCTGACGGGGGTGCTGGTCGGTGCGCCAGCCCTGGTTCCAGCCGAAGTCGGGGATCTTCAGGGCCGGAGCGGTGAAGGTGTTGTCCGCCCGCCCATAGGCCACGAAGACCCCGGCGTTGCCGAAGCCGACGATGTCCTCGATGGCGTCGCCGTTGACGTCGGCGACCTCGCGCAGGTGGCGTTCGACCATCCATCCCTGGGCCCAGCCGAAGTCGTCCACCTTCTGCGCCGGGGCGGTGAACGACCCGTCGGCGCGGTGGTAGGAGATCTGCACTCCCTTGGTGCCGAAGCCGAGCAGATCGTCCCGGCCGTCGCCGTTGACGTCCCCGGTCGTGCGCGGGCTCTGGCCGCCGGCCCACCCCTGGTCGGTGCCGTACTCGGCGATGGCCAGGACCGGGGCGGTGAATGTGCCGTCGCCCCGCCCGTGGGCCGTGAAGGTGCCGGCGTCCCCGAAGCCCACGATGTCGGCGCGGGAGTCCGCGTCCAGATCGGCCAGCTGGCGCACGTGCATCCCCACCCGCCAGCCGTTGGTGTAGGTGAAGTACGGCTGGGTGGCGGCCTGGGCCGGTCCGGCCACGCCGATCCCCGTGGCGGCCAGGACGGCGGTCGAGGCGCCGGTGAGCACCCGCGATCTCAGTGACAGTTTCATGACCGGTCTCCCCAGACTCCGCACGACCCTTGTGGAGAGCAATTCTCCTCCTGGATCGGGGAGAACCCTAGTCACGGTTGGGAGTCGGGCCGAGGCGGCACGTCAGCGGCCGGGCACGGCGGGCGCGACGTTGGCATGATGGGCCCATGAGTGAAACCCCGGACCCCACGCCGCGCTCCGTCGAGCTGACCCGCACCGCCACCGGCCGCTACACCGCCCGCAACGCGGCCGGAGCCGAGATAGAGTTCGGGCGCGAGGAGGGACTGCTCACCCCGGTGGAGCTGCTGCTGGCGGCCATCGCCGGCTGCTCGGCCATCGACGTGGACGTCGCGACCTCCCGCAGCTCCGAGCCCTCGGAGTTCCGCGTGGCGGCCACCGGGCGCAAGGTGGTCGAGCAGAACGGCGCGAACCGCATGGACGACCTGCACCTGTCGTTCCGGCTGTCCTTCCCCGACGACGCCGGAGGGCGCAAGGCGGCCGGCATGGTCGAGCGCCTCGTCGCCCTCTCCCACGACAAGTACTGCACGGTCTCGCGGACGGTGGAGCACGGAGTCCCCGTGGGGCACGACGTCACCGTCGGCGTCGACGGTGAGGCGGATGGTGAGGCGGGCGGCGCCGCGGAAGGCGCCGCGGACGGCGCCCGGTAGGAACCGGGTCGGGACACCCCGGGCCCTCGCGGTCCGGAGCGCGTCGCCGGCCACGGGAGCCCGGCCCAGGAACCGACCACGGGAGGAGCGGCCGTGATCCGCACCGTCAGCTTCGACTCCGGCGGGACGTCGTGCACCGCACGGCTGTACCGGCCCGCCGGCGATGACCCGCGCCCGTGCGTGGTGATGGGTCACGGCTTCACGGGCACCCAGGACCAGCTGACCCCTCAGGCGGAGCTCTTCGCCGAGCAGGGTCTGGCGGTGCTGACCTTCGACTACCGGCACTTCGGTGCCAGCGGCGGGCACCCCCGGCAGGTCGTCGACGTCGGGGAGCAGCTCGAGGACTGGCGGGCGGCCGTGGACCTCGCCCGTCGGCTGCCGGAGGTCGACCCGGAGGCCCTCGCCCTGTGGGGCTCCTCGTTCTCCGGCGGCCACGTGCTGCGCCTGGCCGCCGAGGACCCCGCGATCCGGGCGGTCGTGGTGCAGGTCCCCGAGTTCGGGATGGGCGCCGGGAGCGTGGCCGACGAGATCCGCGCCAAGCGGCAGCGCAAGGGCGTTCCGCTGCGGACGATCCTGGGTGTGGGGACACGGCTCTTGGGGGCTGCCGTGCGGGACGAGGTGCGTGCCCGCCGCGGCCGCCCGCCCCACCTGCTGCCGGTCTTCGCGCCTCCGGGCGGGATCGGGGCGGTGATCGACCCGCGGCACCAGCGGTTCCTCGCCCGGGCCGAGGAGACCGGACCGACGTGGCGCAACGAGTTCGCGGCCCGGCTCTTCCTCCACCCGCCGAGGTACCGGGCGGGCACGGCCGAACGGGTCGCCGTCCCCCTGCTGGTCTGCGTGGCCGAGCACGACACCGAGACGAATCCCCGGGCGGCCGCGGAGATCGCCCGGGCCGCGCCCCGCGGTGGGACGCTGAGCTACCCGGTGGGGCACTTCGACCTCTACGAGGACCCGTGGCAGCAGCGGGTGACGGAGGACCAGTCCCGGTTCCTGCGCCGCCACCTGACGGCCGGCCCGGCAGGCCCTGCCTCCTGAGCGCGCGGTGGCACCGTTCGCGCACGAGCCGTCCGCTCCTCCCCGGGCGCGCCCCGGACGATCTGGTAGAAGGGAGCATGACCACCACGACGCTCGCGTTCGCTCCGCCCTGCGGCCCCGTGCGCGGATGGCCGGACGGCGAGGTCCTCCGCGCCACCGGCATCCCGTACGCGAGGGCCGACCGATTCGCGGCGCCCGTCCCGGCGGAGGACTGGACGGAGCCGTTGGACGCGACCGATCCGGCACCGGCCTGCCCCCAGGTGCGGTCGATGTTCCTGGGCCGGATCCTGGGCGACGCCCTGGCCGGTCTCCCGCGGGACGAGCACTGCCAGCGGCTCTCGGTGACCCTCCCGGGGGACGTGGAACCCGGCGAGTCGCTGCCCGTGATGGTCTGGATCCACGGCGGCTCCTACGTCACCGGGGCCGGCGACGCCCCGATCATGGACCCGAAGCCGCTCGTGGCCGAGCAGCGCGTCGTCGTCGTGACCGTCACCTACCGGCTGGGACTGTTCGGCTACCTCGGCTCCGGGCACCACCGCCCGGCCAACCTGGGGCTGCTCGACCAGCTCGAGGCGCTGCGCTGGGTGCGGCGCAACATCGCCGCCTTCGGCGGGGACCCCGACCGGGTCACCGCCTTCGGCCAGTCCGCCGGGGCCGACGCCGTCGCCCACCTCATGGCGACCCCCGGCGCGGAGACACTGTTCCGCCGGGCCATTCTGCAGAGCCCCCCGCTGGGCATCTCGCGCGGCCGGCAGCGGATGAACGCCGCCATGGCCCGCGCGGCCGAGGTCGTGACCGCAGGCCTGCCCGCCGAGGAGGTCGTGGCCCTGCAGGCCGAGGTCGAGCGGCACGGCGCCTCCTTCGGGCTGATGGGGGCGATGCCGTTCGGCACCCAGTACGGGCACCACCCGCTGCCCGCGGAGGAGGAGGTCGACGAGGCCTGGGACCGGGTGGCCCCGCACATCGACGTCCTCATCGGCCGCACCGCCGAGGAGGCGCGGTTCTTCCTGCCGACGGCGCCCGTCCTGCACCGGTGGACCCGCGCCCCGCTGATCGGCCCGCTGATCCGCCGGGCCGTCGTGGGCTGGGTGACCTCGGCGGTCTACTCGCGGGCCGTCCGGCGGTTCGCCCGGCGGCACGCCCGCGCCGGCGGGACGGCGCACACCTACGTGCTCTCCTGGGCCGCTCCGGGCAACCCGTACGGGGCCGCCCACACGATCGACCTCCCGCTGCTGTTCGGCGACGAGCGGGCCTGGGCGTCGACCGCTCTCGTGGCCGGCGCGTCCTGGGCAGAGATCCAGGCCCACGGCCGCCGGGTCCGCCGGCTGTGGGCGGACTTCGCCCGCGGCGAGGAGCTCGACGACGACGGGCACATCCCCGGCGTGCTGCGCCACCGCCGCGCGCAGTAGCCGCCGGGGCGTCAGGGCGCCGGCGGGCGGCCGGCCACCACCTCGCCGGTCGCCGTGGAGTCCTCGGCCAGCATCCACCCCATGCGCTTGTGCGTGCGGACCCCGACGTCGGACTCCACCACCTGGACCCCCGGCGCGGCGGACTGCAGCCCGGCCTCGACGTCGAGGATGTCCCCGGGGGTGCGCAGCCAGAGCAGGAACGTGAGGTTGGTGTCGCCCGTGGTGGAGGCGCACAGCCGCAGCGTCCGGAAGGAGCGCAGGTAGTGCACGGCCGCCTCCAGCTGGGCCGGGGGCACCCGGACGTACCACTGGCAGGGGACGGGGTATCCGGAGTGCTGCTGCGCGAGCTCGCAGCGGAGGGCGATCAGGCCCGTCTCGAGGGCCTGGCGCAGGTGCCGGGCGGCCGTGGTCGGGTGCGTGCCCGTCGCCGCCGCGATCTCGGCCGCGGTGGCCCGTCCGTCGCGCTGGAGCACGGCCGTCAGCTCCGACAGGTGCGGAGGGGTGGCCCCGGGCGGGCGGAGGACCTCGGAGCGCAGGGCGGCCACGCGCCGCTGCTGCTCGGGGGTCAGGACGTCCAGGCGCCAGTTGTTGCCGATCGCGTACAGCCGCGTGACCACCGTGACCTGGGTCCGCTGGATCGCCGGATCGGCCCGCACCAGCGGCAGCACCTCCTGGGTCATCTGCTGCCAGGTGCTGGTGAGCACGGTCAGGCGGACGTCCCAGGCGCGCGCCGACTCCTCCACGGTGGCGATGTCGGGGACGGTGCACAGCCGTTCCAGCACCTCGGGGCGACGGCCGGGCCGGCACTCGAGGCTGATGAAGGTGGCGATGCCCTGGGTCCCGGTGGCGCCGATGTGGCCGGTGACCCAGACGCGGCCGTCGGCCCGGAGCCGCTCCCAGCGCGCGGCGAGCGTGGTGGGGTGACGGCCGAGGGTAGCGCCCAGCTGCGACCACGTGGCCCGCGGCGCGATCTGCAGGGCGTGCACGAGCTCGAGGTCCTCGACGGGGAGTTCCATGCTGGATCCTTCGGTTGGAGAAGCGCTGTATGCAGTATGTCAAAGTTTTTCTCGCACAGTGACTGAGGTCACCTCAGTCTCGGAAGTGACGCAGGCCACCGAGGGGCGACCCCGGGGCCGTGCCCGGTGCGGGGGAGGGGACTCCCGCCGTGCCGGACGGACCCCGTCGCGACGCCCCTGTCGGCGCGCGGACGCGTCCTGGCCCTGCGGACCTCTGCTGTGTCCGCCCGACCCGATCTGGGAGTTCTCATGAATCTGCGCACCGTCGTCGACGGCGCTTCCACCGACATCCTGTCCGTGGCACAACTGCCCGTGCTGTGGATCTGCGCCCTCGGTGTCTTCGCCGTCATCATCGTCCAGACCGTCATCTACATCCGGGCCGCCCGGGTGGCGGCCCCGGCCGCCGGGATGCAGCCGGGAGAGCTCAGGACCTCCTTCCGCGCCGGGGCGGTCTCGGCGATCGGCCCGTCCCTGGCCGTGGCCCTCGTGGCCGTGGCGCTGCTGGCCGTCTTCGGTACTCCGGCCGTGCTGATGCGGATCGGGCTGATCGGGTCGGTGTCCTTCGAGACCGGTGCCGCCAGCATCGCCGCCGGCACCATGGGCGCCGACCTGGGCGGCCCGACCTACACGCAGGGCGTGTTCGCGGTGGCGTTCATGGCCATGAGCCTCGGCGGGGCGATGTGGATGATCGCCACGCTGGTCCTCACGCCGCTGCTCAAGCGCGGTGACGTCAACCTGCGCAAGGTCAACCCCGCCGTGATGACGGTCGTCCCGGGGGCGGCTCTGCTCGCGGCGTTCTTCGCCCTGGGTCTCGGGGAGCTGCCGAAGTCCGGCAACCACGTGGTGGCCTTCCTCGCCTCGTCGGCCGCGATGGCCGTGTGCCTGGGGTTCGCCAAGGCGCTGCGGGCCCAGTGGATCCGCGAGTGGGCGCTGGGCGTCGCCATCCTGACCGCCCTGGTCGTCACCTATCTCACCGTCGGCGCCGGCCTGTTCCCCGCCGCCTGACCCGCCGCCGAGACCAACGAAGGATCTTGCCATGAGCTCTGTGCACACTTCCGCTCCCGCACTGCGGGACTTCGACACGACCACGGCCCGGTGGGGCCGGCTGACCATGATCGCCGGGCTGTTCTTCGCCCTGGCCGGACCGGCGTACCTGGTCCTGTTCAGCGGCCTGGACGTGGACCAGGCCAGGATCTGGACCGCCCTGCTGGCCATCGCCGGCACCTTCGGGGTCCTGTGGATCGTGGAACCGCTGACCTACTACCCGATCCTGGGCCAGGCCTCGATGTACCAGGCCTTCATGATCGGGAACATCTCCAACAAGCTGCTGCCCTCGGCGCTGATCGCCCAGGCCGCCATCGGCGCCAGGCCCGGCACCCGCCGCGGGGAGCTGGCGGCCGTGATGGCCATCGGCGGCGCGGCCGTGGTCCACCTCGTCTCGCTGCTGATCTTCGTCGGCCTCCTCGGGACGTGGCTGCTCAGCGTCGTCCCGGCCGAGGTCGTGGCCGTGGTCCAGACCTACATCCTGCCCTCGGTGCTGGGCGCGGTGCTCGTGCAGGCGATCGTCTCCCAGTGGAACCTGCGCATGACGATCATCGCCGGTGCCGTCTCCGCGGCGGTCGTGTTCGTCCTCGTGCCCGCCATCCCCTCGCTGCTCTTCTTCGGGACCGCCATTGCGGTGATCAGCACCGCCGTGCTGGCATGGTTCCTGCGCGACAGGAACGCCACCGTCGCCCCCGCCGAGGCCGCCCCGGCACGCGAGAAGGAGACGGTGGGCGACTGAGGCGCCGTCGCGAACCCGTTCCACCACCGCACCGCCGACCCGCCGCTCCCGATCCGACGCTCCCGAGGAGAACCGCATGACCACCACCGCCACCGCCCCGCAGCTGACCGACGACGCGCGCGAGCAGATGCACGCGCTCTACCGGCACCTGCACGCGCATCCGGAGCTGTCGATGCAGGAGCACGCCACGGCGGCGCTGATCGAGGACGAGCTCACCGCCCTGGGGATCGAGCACTTCCGGTGCGGGGGCACCGGGGTGGTCGGGCTGCTGCGCAACGGGGACGGGCCCACGGTGGCCTTCCGCGCCGACACCGACGGGCTGCCCATCGCCGAGGACACCGGGGTGGACTACGCCAGCACGGCCACCGGGCTCCTGGAGGACGGCACCCCGGTGCCGCTGATGCACGGCTGTGGGCACGACACCCACGTGGCGGTGCTGCTGACGGTCGCGAAGCTGCTGGCCGGGGCCCGCGAGGCGTGGGCGGGGACCGTGGTGCTCGTCTTCCAGCCCGGGGAGGAGACCGCGGCCGGGGCGCAGGCCATGCTCGAGGACGGCCTGTGGGACAAGGCGCCGCTGCCGGAGGTCGTCTACGGCCAGCACGTGATGCCGGGCCTGGCCGGGACCGTCCAGTACTCGCCGGGGGACGCGATGGCGATGGCCGACTCGTGGAAGGTCGTCCTCCACGGCAAGGGCTCCCACGCCTCCCAGCCGCAGGACTCCACCGATCCGATCGTGCTGGGCGCGCACATCATCACCCGCATCCAGACCATCGTCTCCCGGGAGATCGACCCGCGCCGGGCCGCGGTGGTCACGGTCGGCACCTTCCACGGCGGCCTGAAGGAGAACATCATCCCGGCCGCGGCCGAGTTCACCCTCAACGTGCGCACCTTCGACCCGGCCGTGCGCGAGCAGGTCCTCGCCTCGCTGCGGCGGATCATCGCCGCGGAGGCCGCGGCCTCCGGGGCCCCGGAGCCCACGATCGAGCAGCTCTCGGTGTTCCCGCGCAACTACAACGACCCCGCGGCCACGGCGGACGTCGTCGGGGCCCTGCGGCAGGCGCTCGGGCAGGACCGTGTGGAGGAGGTCGAGCCGCTGATGGGCTCGGAGGACTTCGGGGCCCTGGGGGCGGCCATCGGGGTGCCCTCCGTGTTCTGGCTCTTCGGCGGCCACGACGCCGCGACCCTCGAGGGGGACGGGGCCGTGCCGATGAACCACTCCCCGTTCTTCGCCCCCGTCATCGAACCGACCCTGTCCACCGGGGTGCGGGCGGCCCTGACGGCCGTCCTGTCCCGCGTGGGGCGCTGAGGACGGCGGTGCGCGCCGATGGTGCGCACCGCCGTCACACTGGGGCCCTGACACGGCCGGGCCGCTAGTGTGACGTGGGTCTCGATGTCGTCCGGACCAAGGAGCTCACCATGTCCTCTCGCCCTCCTGCCCTGACCCGGCGCACCGTGCTCGGGGGACTGGCGGCCGCCGGAGCGGCTCCGCTGCTGGCGCCGGCCGCCGCTGCCGCCTCCGCGCCCGCGGCCCCGCTGCGCTCCGGCGCGCGGACCAAGATCGTCCTCCTCGGCACCAACGGCGGGCCCGGCTGGGGAACCACCGAGCCGCAGCGCCAGGGCATCGCCAGCGTCCTGGTCGTCGGCGACCGCTACTACCTCGTCGACACCGGCGAGGGCGTCGGCTTCCGCCTCATGGACGCGAAGCTCGGGAACTGGGAGGCGCGGGCCGCTCTGAGCGACCTGCGCGCGATCTTCCTCACCCACCTGCACTCGGACCACATCAACGACCTGTCGAACATCCTCAGCCTGGGCGCCTACAACGGCCTGGTGGCCGCGGACCGCCCGGTCCCGGTGTGGGGACCCGGCAACCGGGGGGTCCTCCCGCCGAAGACCGGGACCCACCCGATGCCCCCGATCACGGCTCCCGAGAATCCCACTCCGGGCACGGCGGAGATGGTCGACCTGCTCGTGCGGGCCTTCGCCACGGACTTCAACGACCGTGCCATCGACGGCGGCATGCCCGCTCCCCAGGACATGTTCGCCGGTCACGACATCCCTCTGCCGGAGCGGCTGGTCGACGACCCGAACGGCGACCCGCACCCGCGGATGAAGCCGGTGGTCTTCTACGAGGACGACCGGGTGAAGGTCTCGGCGACCCTGGTCCAGCACGCCCCGATCTTCCCGTCCTTCGCCTTCCGCTTCGACACCGAGGACGGCAGCGTCGTCTTCTCCGGCGACACCGGACCCAGCGAGAACCTCGTCCGGATGGCACGGGGGGCCGACGTGCTCGTGCACGAGGTGATCGCCACGGAGTGGGCGTCCCAGCGCTATCCGGAGCCCCGCAGCCCCGAGGACGAGGCCGCGTTCCAGCACCTCATCAAGTCGCACACGCCCGTGGAGGAGGTCGGCGCCGTCGCGGAGCGGGCCGGCGTCCCCACGCTCGTGCTCAACCACTTCGTGCCCGGCAGCTGGCCGGTCGAGAAGTGGCACGCGGCGCAGCAGGGCTATCGCGGAAGGCTCGTCATCGGAGCGGACCTGGACGAGATCGGTCTCTGAGCCCCGGACCGCCCCGGTCCACGGCCCGGATGTCGTGGACCGGGCTCGTGATCACCCGCCCGTGGTCCCGGCCGGTTCGCCGGCACGCGCGGCGGTGGCGAGGGCGTCGTCGTGGGGGGAGTGGAGCCCGTCGACGCCGACGTTGGTGGGGGCCACCGCCAGCACGACCAGGGCCGCGGCGATGACCGCCAGCCCGCTCCAGCCGACGGCGGTCAGGTGCTCGCCGACCACGACGACCGCGAGCACCGCCGCGACCGCCGGTTCGGTCAGGGTCAGGGTCGTCGCGGTGCTGGGGCGCACGCGGGCGAGCCCGACGCCGAACAGGAAGTAGCCCAGGAACATCGGCACGAGCGCCGTGTAGGCGGCGACGGCGAAGGCCTGGGCCGAGGCGAGCAGGGGAGCGCCGGTGACCAGGAGGACAGGCATCAGGAGCGCTCCGCCCGCGCCGAAGACCGCGCCCATCGAGGCCGCGCGCCCCACGCCGTGGCCCATGAGCCGGTGGACGACCCAGGAGTAGAGCGCGTAGGCGGCGCCGGCCACCAGGCCGAGCGCGATCCCGCCGGCGGTGGACGCGGGCGAGGTCTCCGGCGCCGCCGATGTCGACAGGCACAGCAGGACGCCGCCGAGGATGCCCAGGCCCGCGGCCAGCCGCCACCACCGGCTCAGCGGGAGGCGTTCGACGAGCCGTTCGAGGACGCCCGAGGCCAGGGGCGCGGAGGCCAGGGAGACGACCGTGCCGATCGCGACCCCGGCGAGGTGCATGGCGCTGTAGAACGCCAGCGGGTAGATCGCCACCGCGAGCGCCCCGAGCGCGACCAGCCCGGTGTGCGCCCGGAGCATCCGCCGCGAGCGGCGCAGGGACGGCAGGGCGATGGCCGCCTGCAGCAGCCCGCCGATGCCCAGCGCGGCCGCGCCGACGGCCAGCGGGCCGGCGTCCGGGGCGAAGGTCGCGGCCGTTCCCGTCGTGCCCCACAGGATCGAGGTGATCAGGATCGCGGTCATGCCCCACAGGGGGCGCGGCCGAGCGCCGGCCCCGGTGCCGCTCACGGGCCGGCGCCGGCCCTCGCTCTGCTGCCGTGTCGTCACGACGGACCTCCTCGTAGTCGGCCGGACCAGTCTGCCTGCTCCGGGGTGCGACGGGCGCCCTGGGAGCGCCGCCGGGACTTCACGTCCCGTCGCGGTACGGGGCGGCCCGTGGGCGGTGTGCGTGCCGCCCGGGGGTCTACTCTGTATCCATGCTGATCATCACCCCGGCCCCGCTCGCCGCGGCGGCCGCCCCGGAGGCCCTCCGATGAGCGGCGGCCTGATGGCCCTGCTGGACGACGTCGCCGCCCTGGCGCGGGTCACCGCCGCCTCCGTCGACGACATCGGCGCGGCCGCCGGCCGGGCGAGCATGAAGGCCGCGGGCGTCGTCGTCGACGACACCGCCGTGACCCCGCAGTACGTCCAGGGGATCTCCCCGGCGCGCGAGCTGCCCATCATCTGGCGCATCACCAAGGGCTCGCTGCGCAACAAGCTGCTCTTCATCCTCCCGGCGGCACTGCTGCTGAGCCAGTTCGCGCCCTGGCTGCTGACCCCGATCCTCATGATCGGCGGCAGCTACCTGTGCTTCGAGGGCGCCGAGAAGATCTGGTCCAAGCTCTCCGGCCACGGGGCCAAGACCAAGACGCCCGTGGTCGAGAAGGGCAAGGAGGCCGAGGACTCGATGGTCGGCGGGGCGGTGCGCACCGACCTGATCCTCTCGGCCGAGATCATGGTGATCTCCCTCAACGAGGTGGCCGCCGAGTCGCTGCTCTCGCGCGCCGCGATCCTGGTCGTCGTGGCACTGGGGATCACCGCCCTGGTCTACGGCGTGGTGGCCCTGATCATCCGCATGGACGACATCGGCCTGCACCTGGCCGAGCGGAGGTCCCCGGCCGCGCAGAGGCTCGGCCGGGGCCTGGTCAAGGGCATGCCCGGCCTGCTCGCCGTCATCTCGGTCGTGGGCACCGCGGCCATGCTGTGGGTGGGCGGGCACATCATCCTCGTCGGCCTCGACGAGATGGGCTGGCACACCCCCTACGACCTCGTGCACCACGCCGAGACCGCCGTGCACCACGCCGTGCCCGGTGCTCTCGGCGCGGCCCTCGCCTGGACCACCAACACCTTCTTCTCCGCGGTCCTGGGCGCGGTCTGGGGTGCGGTCCTGGTGCTCCTGTGGGAGCTGCTGCCCTTCCGCAAGGGCGAGCACGAGGCCGAGCACGTCTCTCCGGAGGCGCAGGAGGCGCACGCCGACGCCGAGCACCACGGCAAGCACGAGGCGCCGCCGCGCCGCCGCCGTCCCGAGGTCTGAGGGTCCCCCGCGTCACGGACGCGAAATTTGCGAGCGAAATTGCGGGGACCGTGGCCCGCCGGTCGCGCCGAACCTATCGTTGACAGTGGGGAGGCTCGAACCGAAGGGGCAAGGTCATGGACACCACCAACTCCACCACCGGGACACCCAGGGCGCGGAGCAGGAGCTCCGGTCTCGTGGTCCTGATCTCCGGCATTCTCATCATCATCGGTTCCGCAGGCAGCTCGGTCCTCGACGGGCTGTGGGTGGTCATGCTGATCGGCTTCCTGGGCATGGTCTACGGCATGCCAGGGGTCCACCACTACCAGGCGCCGGCCGACGGTGCGCTCGGGAAGTGGGGCGCCCAGCTCATCCGCTTCGGCGGAGCCGTGATCGTCCTGCTCGGGCTCGCCTTCCTCGTGTGGGAAGCCGTGGGCACCCCGCCCGAATCCGGTCCCGCCGCGGTGGACGTGGCGTGGATGGCAGGCTTCGCCGTCTTCGTGATCGGCGTGATCCTGTTCGCGATCGGGGTCGTCCGGGCCAAGGTGCTGCCGGTGGCCTCGGGCGTCCTCATGCTCGTCGGCCTGGTCGGGTCCCTCGTGGTGGACATGGCCACCGGTGCCTTCTTCGAGAGCGAGCCGGTGACCACCGAGTGGGGCTTCCTCATCGGCGTTCCCGTCTTCGGCCTCGGGCTCGCGTGGGCGGGCTACTCCGTGTGGAAGGGCGCCGGGGCCCGGTCCGGAACCGGACCAGCCGCCGTGGGAGGGGCGCCGCAGCCGGCGTGACCGGCGCCGCCCCGTCGCTCAGGGAGAGGGCGCCGGGCGGGCCGTGGACCGCCTCGGGATGAGCGTCGGCGGGGCCACCGTGAGCGTCTCCCCGAGCGTGCCCGTGCGCTGCTGGACCAGCAGCTCCACGGCGTGGGCGGCGATCCGGTCGAAGGGCACCCGCACCGTCGTCAGCGGCACCGGCAGGCGCGCGGAGACCGGGATGTCGTTGTAGCCCACCACCGACAGGTCCCGGGGCACGGAGAGCCCGGCGGCCTGGGCCGCGGCGAGCACGCCGATCGCGGTGTTGTCGTTCACGGCGAAGACCGCGGTCGGCCGGTCCGGGCCGCCCAGGAGGGGGCGCGCGACGATCTCGCCCGAGTCCATGCCGAAGGTCGACTCGTGCACGAGGTGCTCGACGTCGGCGATGCCCGCCTCGGCCATGGCGCGCCGGTAGCCGGCCTGTCGCGCCACGGCCGTGGAGGCGTAGGAGGGTCCGGCGACCAGGGCGATGTCCCGGTGGCCGAGGTCCAGGAGGTGGCGGGTGGCGAGGTAGCCGCCGAGCTCGTCGTCCCCGGTGGCCGAGGGGCTGACGTGGTCGGTGCGCAGGGCCAGCACGTGCGGGACCTGGCGTGCCCGCAGCTCGGCGGTGAACGGGTCCTCCAGCCGCGCGGTCGTCAGGATGAGCCCGTCCACGCGCTGGCGCAGCAGGGTCTCGGCGGCGGCCTGCTCGGCCTCGGGGTCGTCCTCGGTCGTGGCGACCATCGCGAAGCCGGACCGGCGGGCGCACGCCCGGGCGACCTCCTCGAAGAAGACCGCCATCACGGTGTCCGAGAGCCGGGGCACGAGCACCCCGACGGTGCCCGTGTGCTGGCGGCGCAGGCCGGACGCGAAGGCGTCGCGCTGGTAGCCCAGCTGCGCGGCCGCCGCGCGGACGCGCTCGGCCGACGGCGACGTCGAGGGAGGGTGCCGGTCGTCGAGGACCCTGGAGACCGTGGAGATGCTCACGCCGGCGACCCGGGCCACGTCGCGGATCGTCACGTTGCGGGGGACCGTGCGCTCAGCCATCCCGGTGCTCACCCATGGCACGGACGATACCAAAGCCGCCGACGGGACGGGCCGCGGCACGGGCGGGACCGGGTCCGGCCCGTGGCCTGAATCACGAGAAATTTCCGGCGGGGTGTTGACAGGTGTCATGGATCACAGCATAGTTGAAAACGTTCCTGAAAACGTTCCCAACACAGGAGGAACCCGAAATGTCACTCGATCTCCGCGGACTCGTTCCCGCCCCCGTCACCCCGTTCACCCAGGACATGGAGGTGGACCACGCCGCCGTGGCGAACCTGACCCGCTGGCTGGCCTCCGTGCCCGGCGTGAAGGGCCTGGTCTGCCTGGGCCACGCCGGGGAGGGCACCTACCTCACCGCCGAGGAGCAGGTCGACGTCATCCGCACCATGGTCGACGCCGCCGGCCAGGTGCCGATCATCGCCGGCATCACCGGCGAGGGCGACAAGGTCGCCGGCCTCGAAGCGGCACGGGCCGCCGAGGCCGGGGCGAAGGCCGGGCTGGTCTACCCCTCCCACGGCTGGCTGCGCTTCGGCTACCAGGACGGGGCCCCGCAGCAGCGGTACCGGATCATCCACGAGGAGTCGGACCTGCCGCTGATCCTCTTCCAGTACCCCGACGCCACCAAGGCCACCTACAACCTCAGGACCCAGCTCGAGATCGCCGAGCAGCCGGGGGTCTTCGCCACCAAGAACGGGGTGCGCAACATGCGCCGCTGGGACACCGAGATCCCCGTGCTGCGCCGTGAGAACCCGGAGCTGCAGATCCTCACCTGCCACGACGAGTACCTGCTGCACACCATGTTCGACGTCGACGGCGCCCTGGTCGGCTACGGCGGACTGGCCCCGGAGCCGCTGATCGAGCTCATCGCCGCGGGCAAGGCCAAGGACTACGCCGCGGCGCGTCGGCTGCACGACAAGCTGCTGCCGGTCACCAAGGCCGTCTACCACCGCGGCTCCCACATGGAGGGCACCGTGGCGCTGAAGATGGGCCTGGTCGAGCGCGGGGTGCTGCCCAACGCGGTGGTGCGCCCGCCGCTGCTGCCGCTGGGCGAGGGCGCCCGCGAGGAGATCTCCGCGGCGCTGACCCACGCCGGCCTGATCGGCGACGACGCCCAGTACACGACCACCCGGGCCTTCCAGGCCACCGGCGTGGTGTGACCGATCCAGGACGGTGGAGAACGACGATGACCAACGTGACTGCTCGACCCAAGAAGTCCGCACACCGGCCCGCCCACGAGGTGGCCGGCACCGACGACACCTCATCCGGAGCTGAGGGTCCCACCCCGCGCACCCGCCGATCGCGGTTGCTCGGCGCCCTGGCCCTGATGGGCCCGGGGTTCATCGTCGGGGCCTGGCAGTTCGGCCCGGGCAACCTGACCTCGGCCGTCCAGGCCGGCAGCCTCCACGGCTACGACCTGATCTGGGTCATCGCCGTCTCCACCGTCCTCATGCTCGCCTTCACCGACATGAGCGTGCGGATCGCCATCGCCTCCGACCGCTCCCTGATCCAGATGATCAAGAAGCACCTCGGCAAGGCCACCGGCCTGGCCGCCGGCATCGGGGTCTTCCTGATCACCCTGATGTTCTCCGTGGGCAACGCCGTCGGATCCGGGCTGGGACTGTCCTTCCTCTTCGGCGGCTCCCCGACCGTGTGGACCCTGGTCTGCACCGTGGTCGTGGCCGCAGTGGTCTGGGCGCCCAACTACTACAAGATCTTCGAGCGCGGCCTGCTGGCGCTCATCGCCCTGATGTCCGTCGGCTTCCTGCTCTCGGCGGTGCTCACGAAGCCCGACTGGGTCGACGTCGTCGACGGGTTCGTCCCCTCCCTGCCCGCCGAGGCCGGCCTGCTGGTGGTGGCGCTCGTCGGGACCAACTTCTCGATCAACGCCGCCTTCTACACCGGCTACGCCTCCAGGGAGCGCGGCCTGCGCCCCGACCAGTACAGGGCCACCACCCTGGCCGACACCATCCCCGGCATCGTGGCACCGGGGGTCATGACCATCCTGGTCATCGTCGCCGCCGCCACCGCCCTGCAGGCCACCGGCGGCACCGCCGCCACGCTGGCCGACCTCGGCAAGGTCCTGGAGCCGGTCGCCGGACCGATCGGGGCGACCGTCTTCGCCCTGGGCTTCACCGGCGCCGCGTTCTCCTCGATGATCGCCAACGCCACCGCCGGCGGCACCCTGCTCTCCGACGCCGTCGGCTGGGGCAACAAGCTGGACCGTCGCCGGGTGAAGGCCATGATCTGCATCGTGCTCGCCTTCGGGCTGGCCGTCACCGTCATCTCCCAGGGCGCCCCGATCCAGCTGATCATCACCGCCCAGGCCCTCACGGTGATCGTCGCCCCGCTGCTGGGAATCCTGCTGCTGATCATGGCCACCCGCCGCGAGGTCATGGGCGTCCACGTCAACCGCTGGTGGCAGACCGTCCTCGGCCTGGCCGGGCTGGCCGCGATCCTGGCCACCTGCTACCGGCTCCTGACCGCACTCCTGGGCTGAGCCGAGCTCCCGGACGCCCGGGGCGGGGACCGCGGTCCCCGCCCCGGGCGTCGTCGTGCGGTGAGCCCGCCGGACGGGCTGAGCCGGGCTCCCCGGCGACGTCTCCTACGAGCGCGCGTCGGCTCCGGGGTCCCCCGAGCGCGCGTCGAGGTACTCCTGCAGGACCGCCGAGCCCAGGTCGGCGGGGTCGGCGGAGACCACGCGCCCGCCGATCCGCTGGGCCATCCGGTGCAGGAACCGCTCGAGACCCGGGTCGTCGCCGAGCCGGAAGAACGTGGCCTGCACGCCGGTCCGGCCCAGGCGGTCGAGCTCCTCCACCGTGGCACGGATCGTCTCGGGCTCCGGGGGCCAGGAGAACCAGCTCTCGCCGTCGGGCAGCAGGTGGGCCGTGGGCTCCCCGTCGGTGACCACCAGCAGCACGGGCTGCAGCGCCGGGTGCCTGCGGAAGAAGCGTTCCGCGAGCAGCAGGGCGTGGTGCAGGTTCGTGCCCTGCTCCCGCAGCGGCGGAAGCGCCGTGAGCTCCTCGACCGGCAGCTCCTGCGCCCACCGTCCGAAGCCGATCAGCTGCAGCCGGTCGCCCCGGAACCGGGTGGAGACGAGGTGGTGCAGCGCGAGCGCCGTGCGCTTCATCGGCACCCAGCGCCCCTCGGCGGCCATCGAGAACGAGGTGTCCACGAGCAGCGCGACGGCGGCCTGCGTCCGCGCCTCGGTCTCGCCCACCTCGACGTCGCGGACGTCGAGCCGGATCCCCCGGCGGGCGTCGCCGCCCTCGGCCGCGGTGCGGGTGATCGCGTTGGTGATGGTGCGGGTGGTGTCCCAGGGCTCCACGTCCCCGAACTGCCACTGCCTCGTCGCCCCGCTCGGCTCGCCGGCCGCCCCGGCCGGCCGGGCGTCGCGCTGCCCCGTCCTGCTGGACAGCTGCTGGGCCGCGTCGCGCAGCAGGGTCTTCCCGAGCCGGCGCACCGCCCGGGGGGAGAGCCGCAGGTCCCCGTCGGCGCCGCGCTGCAGGTAGCCGCTGTCCCGCATCGCCTGCTCGAGCTCCGAGAGCGTGCGGGCGGACACCGCGGCGTCCTCGCCGAGCTGACGCGCGAGGGCGTCGAGGTCCAGGTCCTCCAGGCCGGCGCCGCCGTAGCCCTGGGACAGCTGCTCGGACAGGGCGTCGAGCTCGGCGACGTCCTGGAGCACCCCGGTGCCGTCGCCCAGCCCGAGGCCCTCCTGGCCCTCGAAGCGCTCCGAGCCGCCCCAGTCCTCGCCCGGGCGCAGCGCCTGGAGGTTGGCGTCGAGCTGGCCGAGCTGCGCCATGAGGTCCTGGGACCCGAAGGCCTGGGCGGAGAGCCGCATGAGCTCCTCGCGCTGCTCGGGCGACATCGAGTTGAGCAGCCGCTGGGCCGCGGCCGCCCGCTGGGCCATCGCGTCGACCAGCTCCTCCACGGACCGCGGGTTCTCCGGGAAGAACTGCCCGTGCCGGTCCATGAACTCCTGGAAGTCCTCCTCCGTGTCCTCGCCGCGCCGGTGCTTCTCCAGCAGCTCGTTGAGGTCGCGCAGCATCTCGGCCACCGCCTCCCGGTCGGCGTCGGTGGCGTTCTCCAGGGCCTGCTTCATCCCGGCGAACCGCTGGTCCAGCAGCTCCCGGCCCAGGAGGTCCTTGATCTGCTCGTAGGCCTCCCGCGCGGACGGGGACTGCCAGTCGTAGGAGGCGAGCTCGCTCACCGCGGCGGCCGTCGAGCTCGGGAGCCCGTCCAGCTGCATCTCACGGAACGACCGGTCCAGGGGGTCCATCCGGGCGTCGCGCAGGAACTGCTCGCGCTCCAGGCGCAGGGCCTGCTCCAGCAGCTTCTTCGCCTCGTCGAGCGTGCCGCCGAGGCTGTGCCGGTCCAGCAGGTCGCGCCGCCGCCGGTGCACCCGCAGGGCCAGGTCGTCGAGGCCTTCACGGCTCCGCCCGCCCCGGCGGAGGAACTCGCGCAGCGCCTCCTCGGGGGAGTACCCGGCCATGACGTCCTCCGAGACGGCGCGCAGCGCCTCCGACAGGTCCACGGGCGGGGCCAGCGGGTCGGGCCCCCCGGTGTACCTGCCGTACCTGGACGACCGGTGGTGTGCGGGCATGACGCCCCCTCTGTCTCGTGCGCCGCGTCGGGCGCTGTGCCGTGCGCCGTGGTGCGTGCCGCGTCCCGGACCGAGCCGTCCGCGGCCCTCAGCCGTAGACGGTGCCCTCCTCGTCGGAGTCCTTGGAGATGCGCTGGGCCAGGAAGAGCCCCTCGAGGGCCAGCTCGATCGCGCTCGCGCGCTGTCCCGGGGTCGTGGCGCCCAGCCGGGCGGCGATCTCGTCGTAGACGCCGCCCCCGGGCTCGGCCGGCGAGCCCTCGCCGGCCTCTCCGTCCGCCGGCACCGGCGGGAGCGACCCGAGGAAGTCCTGGGCGGCGACGTCGTCGCCCGTCGTCACCGTCGTGCGCCCGTCGAACGCCGCCACGAGCGGGCCGAGGTCGAGGCCGCGGAAGCGCTCGCGCACGGTCTCCGCCGTCGCCCGGCGCAGCAGGTGGTCCAGGATCGGGCGCTCGCGGCCCTCCTCCCCGGACTCGAACTCGATCTTGCCGGCGAGGACGTCGGTCGCCGTCCCCACGTCCACCATCCGTGCGACGGCGTCCGGCTCGCCGCGGATCGCGGCCCGCCGCAGCGCGGCCGCCGCGACCGTCTCGGCGCCGGCGATCGCGAAGCGTGCCGAGACCCCGGAGCGCTGGTCGACCGCGGGGGACTCGCGCAGCAGGCGCGTGAACCGGGCCAGGGTCTCGAGGATCGTGTCCGGGACCTCCGCGACGAGCTCGGCCTCCTGCCGGATCACGGCGACCTCGTCCTCGAGCTCGAGGGGGTAGTGGGTGCGGATCTCGGCGCCGAAACGGTCCTGGAGCGGGGTGATGATCCGCCCGCGGTTCGTGTAGTCCTCGGGGTTGGCCGTGGCCACCACGAGCACGTCCAGCGGCAGCCGCAGGACGTACCCACGGATCTGGATGTCCCGCTCCTCCATGACGTTGAGCATCGCCACCTGGATGCGCTCGGCGAGGTCGGGCAGCTCGTTGATGGCCACGATGCCGCGGTTGGCGCGCGGCACGAGCCCGTAGTGGATCGTCTCGGGGTCCCCGAGCCGGCGGCCCTCGGCCACTCGCATCGGGTCCACGTCGCCGATGAGGTCGGCCACGGACGTGTCCGGGGTCGCGAGCTTCTCGACGTAGCGCTCCGAGCGGTGCCGCCACACCACGGGCAGCTCGTCGCCCTCGAGGAGGACGCGGCGCTCCGTCTCCTGCGTGAGGGGCTCCTCCGGGTGCTCGTTGAGCTCCGAGCCCTCGACCGCGGGGGACCACTCGTCGAGCAGGCCCGAGAGGGTGCGCAGGAGGCGGGTCTTGCCCTGGCCGCGCTCGCCGAGCAGCACGACGTCGTGGCCGGCGAGCAGCGCGCGCTCCAGCTGCGGCAGGACCGTGCGGCCGAGCCCGTGCAGGCCCGGCCAGGGATCGCCGCCCTCGGCCAGGACCCGCAGGAGGTTCTCGCGGATCTCCTGGCGCAGCGACCGGTGCGGGAGGCCGGCCGCGCGGAGCTCGCCGAGGGTGCGGATGTCAGGACGATCGCTCACAGCGCCACGGTAACCCGGTCGTCAAGAGGTGCCCGTCCGCGGGGCCTGTGGTCCGCGGCGACCCGCCAGTACGCTGGTGGATCATGGCACCTCGGAGGAGACCACGGAGCACTCTCGTCCTGCTCGTGCGGCACGGCGAGACCCCGACCACGGGCAAGGTGCTGCCGGGACGGGCGCCCGGCCTGCACCTGTCCGAGCGCGGCCGCGTCCAGGCGCGGCAGGTGGCGGAGCGGCTCGCGGGGGTCCGCGTCGACGCCCTCCTCACGTCCCCCCTCGAGCGCACGCGCGAGACCGCGGCGCCCACCGAGGCGGCGACCGGGCGGGAGGCCGTGGTCGAGCCCGGTCTGCTGGAGTGCGACTTCGGGGAGTGGACGGGGCAGGAGATCTCCCGGCTCGCGCGGCTCAGGGCCTGGCGGACCGTCCAGCAGGCGCCCTCGGCCTTCCGGTTCCCCAGCGGCGAGAGCTTCCCCGAGATGCAGGCCCGGATCGTCGGCGCCGTGGACCGGGCGCGCACGGCCCACGAGGGCGGGGTGGTGGTGTGCTTCTCCCACGCCGACCCCATCAAGGCGGTCCTGGCCCACGCCCTGGGGACGCACCTGGACCTCTTCCAGCGGATCGTCGTGGGGCCGGGCTCGGTCTCGGCGATCTCCTGGGCGCCGGGAGCCGCCCCGGCCGTGCTGACGGTCAACTCCACCGACGGGCCGCTGAGCGCGCTGAGGGCCCCGTGAGCACGTGATGATGCACGATCTCCAGCTCCTCGCGGAGGGCCGGATGGAGCTGCTCGGGATGATCCGGGGGAGCAGCAACTCGGCGCTGCTGGTCGAGCTCGCCCGCGGGGACCGCTGCGCCTGGGCCGTCTACAAGCCCCAGGAGGGCGAGCGGCCGCTGCTGGACTTCCGCCCGGGCCTGCACCGGCGGGAGCGCGCCGCGTACCTGCTCAGCGAGGCACTGGGGTGGGAGTTCGTCCCGCCCACCGTGGTGCGGCAGGACGGGCCCTTCGGCGTCGGCTCCGTGCAGCTGTTCGTCGAGCACGAGCCCCGGGAGCACTACTTCACCCTGCACGGCGGCGCCCCCGGCACGCACGAGGTCCTGCGCCGGATCGCGGTCTTCGACGTCGTCGCCAACAACGCCGACCGGAAGGGCGGCCACGTCCTGCTCGGGGTGGACGGCCGGGTCTGGGGCATCGACCACGGGCTGTGCTTCGCCGCGGGCTACAAGCTCCGCACGGTCGTGTGGGACTTCGGCGGGGAGCCGGTCCCCGAGGACCTGCTGCGGGACATCGCCCCGCTGGCCGACGCGGTGCCCGCCGAGCTCGCCGAGCTCCTCGACCCCCGGGAGGCGGCCGCCCTGCGGACACGCGTGCGCCGGCTGCTCGACGACCCCGTGCTGCCCGTCGACGAGACCGGACGCCGGGTGCCCTGGCCGCTGCTGTGAGCAGCACTAGGGTGGGCACCACCACTCGGGGGCGCGCCCGCTCCCGCGCCCCGACCCAGGAAGGCCCGCCACGATGGAGTTCAGGCATCTCGGCCGCAGCGGCTTGAGGATCTCGGAGATCACCTACGGCAACTGGCTCACCCACGGCTCCCAGGTGGAGAACGACGTCGCGGCCCGGTGCGTCCGGGCGGCCCTCGAGGCGGGCATCACCAGCTTCGACACGGCCGACGTCTACGCGAACACCGTGGCGGAGGAGGTCCTCGGGGCCGCCCTGCAGGGCGAGCGGCGGGAGTCCCTGGAGATCTTCACCAAGGTCTACTGGCCCACCGGTCCGCGGGGGCACAACGACTCGGGGCTGTCCCGGAAGCACATCATGGAGTCCGTCGAGGGGTCCCTGGGACGCCTGCGCACCGACTACGTGGATCTCTACCAGGCCCACCGCTACGACCACACGACGCCGCTCGAGGAGACCATGCAGGCGTTCGCGGACGTCGTGCGCCAGGGGAAGGCCCTCTACATCGGCGTGAGCGAGTGGACGGCGGAGCAGATCCGCGCGGGCCAGGCCCTGGCCCGCGAGCTGGGCGTGCATCTGATCTCCAACCAGCCGCAGTACTCGATGCTGTGGCGCGTCGTCGAGTCCGACGTGGTCCCCGCGTGCCGGGAGCTGGGCGTGTCCCAGATCGTCTGGTCCCCGATCGCCCAGGGCGTGCTCACCGGCAAGTACCGTCCCGGGCAGGCGCCCCCGGCCGGCACCCGCGCCACCGACGAGAGGGGCGGCGCGGACATGATCCGGCGGTGGATGTCCGACGACGTCCTCACCGCGGTGCAGCGGCTGCGGCCGGTCGCCGAGGACGCCGGCCTGACCATGGCGCAGCTCGCGATCGCCTGGGTGCTGCGCAACGAGAACGTGGCCTCCGCGATCATCGGGGCCTCCCGTCCCGAACAGGTGGCCTCCAACGCGGCGGCGGCCGGGGTCGTCCTCGACGCGGAGATCATGCGCCGCGTCGACGACGTCGTGGGCTCCCTCGCCGAGCGGGACCCGGCGCTGACGACCTCGCCGGCCACCCGGTAGGGGCGGGCGGCCCGGGCCCCGGCGGTGCGTCCGGCCGGCCCGGCCGGGGTCAGCGCGGCTGGGACCCGAGGAGCTCGAGGAAGTGGGCGCGCATCCGGTCCCGGTCCGGCTCCACGCCGGTGATCAGCCGGAACGCGTCCACGGCCTGGCCTACGGCCATGTGCCCGCCGTCGAGGACCTGGCAGCCGATGGACCGCGCCGCGGCCACGAGCTGCGTCTCCACCGGCAGGTAGAC
Source organism: Kocuria rhizosphaerae (assembly GCF_044462265.1). Classification (NCBI taxonomy): domain Bacteria; kingdom Bacillati; phylum Actinomycetota; class Actinomycetes; order Micrococcales; family Micrococcaceae; genus Kocuria; species Kocuria rhizosphaerae. The sequence goes on along the minus strand of NZ_JBISWL010000018.1, from coordinate 9,195 downwards.
CACGTCGGCCACCCACTGCCGGGCCTGCAGCCACTCCGTGTCCACGGGCGTGCCGGGGTGGTGGTGCATGCCGACCGGGGTCGCGTTGACCACGCCGTCGGCGTCGGCCACCAGCTCCGGGAGGGCCTGGGCGGTGGCGGCCGCCACGGTCCGGTCGGGGAACGTCCGCCCCAGGGCCGCGGCGCGCTCGGTGGCCCTGCCGGGGTCCACGTCGAACAGGTGCAGGGTTCCCACGCCGGCCGCGAGCAGCGCCGAGGCCACCGCGGACCCGGCCCCGCCGGTGCCGACCTGGACCACCCGGTCCTTGGCGGCCCCGGGCAGCACCGCGCGCAGCCCGGCGGCGAAGCCGGTCTGGTCGGTGTTGTGGCCCACGAACCGCCCGTCGCGGATCACGACCGTGTTCACCGCGCCCAGGGCCGCGGCCTCCGGGGCGACGTCGTCCAGGTGGCCGAGCACGAGCTGCTTGCACGGGTGGGTGATGTTGAAGGCGTTGAAGCCGACGTCCCGGCCGGCGCGCAGCAGCTCCCCGACGTCCTGGGCGGGACGGCCGATGACCTCCAGGTCGATCGGGCGGTACAGGTAGTGCAGGCCGTGCCGGCGGGCCTCGGCCTCGTGCATCGGCGGGGTCAGGCTGCGGGTGATGCCCTCGCCGATCAGGCCCACCAGGTAGGACTCGGACGTCGTGCTCATGCGGTCTCCTCACGGATTCGGGGGCGGAGGGCCCGGTCGGCGGTCCGCGGCGGGACCGTGCCGGAGCGCTCCCGGGTCGGTCAGGGCTGGGGCGGGAGCTCCAGCGCCAGTTCGGCGGCGGCCTGCCGCAGCGCGGGGACGTAGCTCTGCAGGCCGGCGAGGTCGATGCGGAAGACCGGGGCGGCCAGGGTGATGGCCGCGATGAGCCGTCCGGAGGGGGACAGCACGGGCACCGCGACGGCGGTCATGCCGATGTCGTGCTCCTCCTGCTGGCCGACCCACCCCTGGGCCCTGATCTGCTCGACCTGCCGGCGCAGCTCGTCGCGGTCGGTGACGGAGTGCTCGGTCCGGGGCGTGAGCTCGATGGTCTCCAGGAGCCGCTCCCGCGTGGTGCTGTCGCTGAAGGCCAGCAGGGCCTTGCCGGCGGCGCTGGTGTGCAGGGAGCCGCGGTCCCCGGGGTCGGTGGTGGTGCGGAACTGGGGACCGTCCACCTTGCGCACGGTGAGGAACCGGTCGCCGTCGAGAACCGAGAGGATGGAGCTCTCGCCGGTCAGGTCGGTGAGACGCTGCAGGATCGGGGCCGCCGTTCCCTCGAAGCCGCGGGAGCTGGCGACCTTCTGGGCGAGGGCGAAGACCTGCAGGCCCAGGCCGTACCTCTTCTCCCGCGGATCGTACGCGGCGTACCCGGAGCGCACGAGCGTGTTCAGCAGGCGGTAGACCGTGCTGAACGGGTAGTCGACCTCCTCCGCGATCTGGGCGGCCGTCGCCCCGTTCGGGTGCTTCCCCAGCAGCGTGAGCACGCTGAGGGCCTTGCCCACGGTTCCTGATCCATCTGTCGCCATCGTTCTGCCTCCTTGACATCCCAGTGTGACCTACTTCATGCTGGAATTCCAATAGACAGCAGGAGCTCTCAATATATGAGAACTCTAGGGGCTCGGGCCCTGAGCGCCGTCGCCGCCGGCCGAAGGGCGACGGCGTCGGCGCGGCCACTCCGTCCCGGAAGAAAGAGGAAGAACATGCGGAACCAGAACCTGATCCCGGACCTCGCGGCGCGGCGGGGAGCGGCGGGACGCCGGCGCGTGCTGCGGACGGCCGGCGCGGCCACGGCGGCGGCCGGTGTGCTGGCCACGACGGCCTGCGGCGGCGGCGGGGAGCCCGAGGAGTTCCCCTCGGACACCATCGAGATGATCATTCCCTATGCCGCCGGTGGCAGCACCGACGTCAGCGTCCGGCAGATGGCCTCCGTCGCCGAGGACACCTGCGGCACGGACATCATCGCCAGCAACCAGACCGGCAGCGCCGGGGCCGTGGGCTTCACCGCGACCGCCAACGCCGACCCGGACGGCTACACCGTGGGCGCGACCGCCACCGAGGTGACCTACCTCCAGGAGCTCGGCTTCACGGACATCGGTCCGGACGACCTCAAGGGCGTGATGCGCTACGCCCTGAACCCCCACGTCTACTTCGTCCCGGCGGACTCCCCGTACGAGACCATGGAGGACCTCCTGCAGGCCGCCAAGGACGGGGAGACCATCTCGGCCGCGTCCAGCGGCACCGGCTCGGTCTACCACCTCGCCGTGGCGGGGCTCGGCCTGGCCGAAGGCGTGCCCGACCAGTTCCGGAACCTGCCCTTCGACGGCGGGTCCGCCGCCGTCCAGGCCGTCATCGGCGGCCAGGCGGACATGACGGCCGTGGTGCTCAACGAGGCGATCTCCCAGGTGGAGTCCGGCCGGCTGCGGCCCCTGGCCGTCGCCGGTGACGAGCGACTGGAGGCGATCCCGGACACCCCGACCCTGGAGGAGCTCGGGATCGACTGGACCTCGTCCTCCCACCTCGGTCTGGCCGTGCCGGCCGAGACCCCCGACGAGGTGGTCCAGACCCTCGACGAGTGCCTGCACGAGGCCATCGAGTCCGAGGAGTTCCAGACGGCCATGGCCGAGCAGAACCTCAGCCTGTCGTACCTGCCGCCGGCGGAGTTCGAGGCGTACCTCCAGGAGATGTCGGAGCAGTACACCGAGGTCATCCGCGAGGTCGGCATCGTTGCCGAGTAGACCGGACCCGACCCCCGGAAGGAGGGATCGACCATGACCACCGGACTGGGTGACCGGACAGCCGCCGTTCTGCTGCTGGCGCTGGCCGTGTTCGTGTTCGTGTACAGCGGCACCCTGCCGGCCCCGGTCCAGGACCTGGACCCGGGTGTGGGGTACTTCCCCCGCATGCTCGCGGTGCTGATCGGGGTCCTGGCCCTGGTGCCGCTGATCAGGCCCCACGCGTGGGAGCGGTTCCCCCGGGGCATCGTGGCCGCGCGCGTCGTCGGCACCGCCGCGCTGCTGTGCGTCTACGCCCTGGTCGTCGAGGAGGCGGGGTTCGTCATCACCACGGTGGCCTTCGTGCTCGCTGAGCTGTTCCTGCTCGGGGCCCGCAAGCCGCTCACGCTGATCGTCATGCCCCTGGCCGTGTCCCTGGGCCTCTTCTACCTGTTCCGGGAGGTCCTCGACGTGCCCCTGCCGCTGAGTGGATGGGGGGGACTGCCGGTATGACCGACTGGCTCTCCGGCCTCGAGGCCGTCCTCGACCCCACCGTCCTCATCCTCACCCCGCTCGGCATCCTCCTGGGCGTGCTGATCGGCGCGATGCCGGGCCTGTCGGCCACGGTGGGCATCGCGATCTTCCTGCCGTTCACCTTCACCCTGGACCCGCTGCCGGGACTCGTGCTGCTGCTGGGCATCTACAACGGGGCCTGCTACGCCGGCTCCATCCCGGCAATCCTGCTGAGAACCCCGGGCACGCCGGCGTCGGCGGCCACCGTCCTGGACGGCTACCCCATGGCGCAGAAGGGCCAGGCGGGGCTCAGCCTGGCCGTGTCCCTCGTGGCCTCGGTGGTCGGCGGCCTGATCGCCACCGTCATGCTGATCGCCTCCGCGCCGGCGGTGGCGGAGTTCGCCCTGACCTTCGGGCCGGCCGAGTACTTCGCGCTGTCCGTGGTGGCGCTGACCATCATCGCCTCCCTCGGCGAGGACTCCCTGGCCAAGGGCGTGCTCAGCGCCGCACTGGGCGTGCTCGTGGCCATGGTGGGCCTGGACAGCATCTCCGGGGCCAGCCGGTTCACCTTCGGCACCCCCGAGCTGACGGGCGGCGTGGAGCTCATCCCGCTGCTCGTGGGGCTCTTCGGGGCCGCGGAGGCGTTCGTGCAGATCGAGCGCATGCACGGGGCCGAGCACGTCTCCTCGATGGGCAGCTTCCGGATCGGGAAGAAGGTGCTGCGCTCCATCGCGCCGACGACCGTGCTGTCCTCCGTCGGCGGATTCTTCATCGGCGCCCTGCCGGGTGTCGGCGGGGACATCGGGGGCTACGTGGCCTACAACGAGACCCGCCGCTTCGCCCGCCAGGGCAAGGAGAACTTCGGCAAGGGCGATCCCCGGGGCGTGGCCGCCGCGGAGTCGGCCAACAACTCGGCCCAGGTCGGCGGTCTCGTGCCCACGCTGACCCTCGGCATCCCCGGGAACACGGCCGCCGCCGTCCTGATCGGCGCGCTGCTCGTGCAGGGGCTGCGGCCGGGACCCCAGCTGTTCGAGTCCGACCCGGACCTGGTCTACGGCGCGTTCATCGCGATCTTCGCCGGCTTCGCGTTCCTGCTCCTCGTGGGCGCGCTGGGCATCCGGGCATGGGCCCAGGTCATCCGGATCCCCCCGCTGCTGCTGTGGCCGATCGTGCTGGTCCTGTCGATCATCGGCGCGTACGCCGTGCGCACCAATCCCTTCGACGTGTTCGTGATGCTGATCGCCGGTGGCCTGGGCTACCTCATGATGAAGGGCGGCTATCCGGTCGCGCCGTTCCTGATCGGCGTGATCATCGGTCCCCTCGCCGAGGACAACTACCGGCTGGCCATGATCCAGTCCGGCGGCACCTTCGGCTGGGCCCTGGACCCGATCCCGTTCGTGCTGCTCGTCCTCGCGCTGATCTCCCTCGCCGTGCCCCTGTGGCGCGCGCACCGGGGACGTCGCCGGACGACCCGGCCCGACGACGAGATCTCCCAGGTCTGAGGAGCCGGAGCGGGTCGTCCCGGGCGGAGGGGCAGCCGCCGGCCGCCCCTCCGCCCGCGCTCCGGACCGGGCCCGGCGGCGTCCCGGGGGCCGTCACGGACGGCGGAGCGTGAGACCGGGGCTCTCGCCGTAGACCTGCCGGTGACGGCGGGCGAAGCTCCCGGCGTGGGCCATGCCCCAGCGCCGGGCGACGTCCCGCACGGTCGTGCCGTCGGCGGGGTCGGCCCGCACCAGGTCCTCGTGGGCGGCCGTGAGCCGGAGGTCCCGCAGGTACGCGCCGGGCGTGGTCCCGGCGTGGGAGCGGAAGGCGCGGGTGAGCTGGACCGTGCTCAGCCGCACGTGGCGGGCGACGTCCTCCACGGTGATCGGCGAGGCCACGTGGGCGTGCAGGTACTCGACCGCGCGCCGGTACGCGGCCTGGTGCGCGGCGACCGAGGCGCGGGGGGTCCTCGGGTTCCCGTTGAAGGCGAAGGCCTCCAGGGTGGCCACCGACATCCGCCGCTGCAGATCCGCCCGGAGCAGCGGCACGGACGTGACGGCGGGGTCCGCCAGGATCTCGTGCAGGAACGCGTAGGTGGACCTCCAGTACCGCTCCCGGGTGGGGGAGAGCGGGCGGGGGCCGGCGAAGGACACCGCGAGCTCCTCGTCGCCGTAGACGGTGCGCGCCGTCTCCCGGAGGGTGCTCAGGCCGAGGTTGACCGAATCGACCTCCAGCCGGTCCACCTCGCCGTAGTAGTCCTGTCCCGGCTGGACCACGAAGACCCCGAGTCCGGTCCCCGCCTGCCCGTCGATCGTCCATCTGACGCCGCCCGCGCGCGGGACGACCACGGAGAAGGCGTCCTCGAGCACCATGTGCCCGGCGATGCTGCCGCGGAACGTCAGCCTGCCCAGGTTGAGATCGGTGTCGCCCTGCACGTCCTGGCGGTACAGGAACGAGGCCTCGTCGGCGATCGTGCCCATCCTCGCGCGCGTGAAGACCCGCCGCAGTCCCTCGTTGGCCACCTCCGGGTCGGTCGTGGCCAGGTGCAGGTGCACCGGGGTCGTCATCTCCAGCTCCTTCTCCGGCGGGGCTCAGCCGCGCAGGGTCGTGGCGGGGCCGCGGCCGTGGCGGGCCCGGTAGGCCGCGGCGAACCGTCCGCGGTGGGCGAAGCCCCACCGCGCGGCGATCGCCTCGACCGTGGCTCCGGCCGCCGGATCGGAGGCCTCGAGCTCCCGGTGGGCGGCGTCGAGGCGGGCCTCGCGCAGGCGGGCGGTCGGCGTCGTGTCGAGTTCACGGCGGAACGCCGCCTGCAGGCCGCGCACGCTCATCCCGGCGGCGGCGGCGATCTCGGCCGTGCCGATGTCCTCGGCCACGTGCTCGTCGATGAACGCCACGGCGCGGCGCAGACCCGCCGGGGTGCGGCGGGACGGTCCGGGGGCGTCGTGGGCCCGGTCGAGGAAGGAGTTCGGGAAGGCGTGCAGCAGGATCGTGGTCAGCGACCGGGCGATCTCCGCCCGGATGAGCGGATTCTCCAGCGCCTGGTCGTCGGGCAGGAGGTCACGCCCGAGGTGCGACACGGTTCCGAGCCAGTACCGCCCCACGGCGGGGGAGACGGGGTGGATGCCGGTGAACACGAGCCGGAAGCCGTCGTCGCCGAGCAGGCTCCGGGCACGCTCCTCCACCGCGGCCGGGTCCACGGAGACGGTGACCGTCTCGAGGTCCTCCCACCAGCTCGTGAAGGTCCGCTGGGGGAACAGGAACGGGCCGGTGCGGGGATACCGGTCGCCGGGACTGGTCGCGCGCAGGACCCCGCCGATCACGTGGCAGACCCGCAGCACGCCGGCGCCGTCGGTCCGGCCCGCGGCGGACGAGCCGGCGAGGCGCACCCGCTCGTGCGTCAGCGGACCCAGACGGGTCGCGCCCAGTCGCATGGCGAACCCGTCCTCGGGGTCCCGGCGCACGCCCCGGACGGCGAAGACGTCGTCGAGCACGGCGAGGCCCTCGTCCGGGTCGTGGGTGCTGAACACCGAGCGCTGCACGGGGGCGTTCATGAGGGGAAGGCTACGCCCCGCCGAAGGGGTCGTCGACCACGGCCTGGCTCCGTGACGCGCGGCCGGCGCCCTCAGGCCCGCAGTGTCGCGGCGGGGTTGACGCCGTAGCGCTCCCGGTAGGCGGCGGCGAAGCGTCCGGCGTGGGCGAAGCCCCAGCGTCCGGCGACGCCCGAGACAGTGCCTCCGTCCGCGGGATCCGTGGACAGCAGCTCGGCGTGCACGGCGTCCAGGCGCATCCCGCGCAGATGGCTCAGGGGCGTGGAGGCGAGCTCGCGGCGGAAGGCGGCCTGCAGGCCGCGAGGGCTCATCCGGGCCGCGGCGGCGATCTCCGGCAGGCCGATGTCCTCGGCCAGGTGCTCTTCCATGAAGGCGATCGCCCGGCGCAGGCCGGCGGGGCTCGTCCGCTCCGACGTGGGTGCGGACGCCCGGTCCAGGAACGTGCCGGGGAAGGTGTGGAGCACCGCGGTGGCCAGGGAGCGGAAAGCCTCGGCGCGGGTCAGCCGGCCGGCCATGGCCTCCTCGTTGCTCAACTGGTGCTGGCCGAAGGCGGCGACCGTCGTGCTCAGGTAGTGGGCCATGCCGGGGGACACCGGCTCACCGCCGGTGAAGTGCAGACGGAAGTTCGCGACCCCGAGCAGCTCGGCCGCGTGGGCCTCGACGGCGGCCGTGTCCAGGGAGAGGGTGAGCAGGTCGAGGTCCGTCCACCGGCAGCTGTAGGGGCGCTGCGGCAGCAGGAAGGGGGTGGGGCCGGGCCTGGTCCCCGTGGAGTCCGTGAAGATCAGCCGCCCGCTCAGGACCCTGGCCACGCGCAGGGTCCCGGGGGCGTCGATCAGTCCCGCGGACGGCGCGCCCGTCAGCCGCACGCGCTCGAGGCTCACCCGTTCGAGGGCGGCCAGGACCTGGCTCATGGCGAACGGCGCGTCGGGGGAGACCTCGATCCGCTTGGCGGAGTAGATCCGTTCGAGCACCTCGATGCCCTCGGCGGGGTCCTGGGTGACGAAGCGCAGCTGCTTGACCGCAGAGGTCCCGCCGGTCGACGGCCGGACTCCTCCGGCGGCAGGGGCGCCCGGCGCGCCCGAGTCGCCGGGCAGAGACGGAGGGGACAGAACGGTGGACGGTCGAGGCATGGCGGGATCCTTCTGGGTACGGCGAACACCTCGGCCGTCTGCTTGACCTGTCGGCGGACCCTGAACCCGCTCGGCGGATCCCGGTCACGCCGGAGTTCCGCCCAGTCTAGCAACGGTGCCCGGCGCGGTGGGGGTGCCGGCCCGTCCTCCCGGCGACCCCACAGGTGCCGAACCGGCCTGGCACGCCTGCACGTTCGGAGCTATTCTTGTCAAGAACCAGTGCGCTTTGCGGATCATCGCGGATCACGCCGTGGACGACCGGAGGTGTTCGTTCCGCTCCGGTCACCTTGTCGGGGGATGCTCCTGGGCGCCGTTGTTGTCTCCTCGGGGGCGGAGAAGGAGGCCGGCGTGAGCATCTCGGGAGCGGCCGGGGCGGAGTGGGCGGAACCGGTGGTCCTGCGCCGGGCCCGGACGGCGGACATGTTCCTGCTCGTGGACCTCGCGGACCAGGTGGGGTACCGGCTCAATCCGGAGTGGATCCGGGCACGGCTCGGAGCCGATCCCGATGCCGAGGCGCACGTCGTGGCCGTGCTCCACGACGTGCCGATCGGTGCGGCGCACGTCGTCGTCCCGTCCCGGCAGTCCGGCGACGGCCTCCGTGCACGCATCACGGCCCTGACCGTGGACGAGCACCACCGGGCCGGCCGGGTGGGCTCCAGGCTGCTGTCCCACTGCGAGGAGCTCGCCGGACGGATGGGGGCCTCCGTCGTGGAGATCGCCGTCCCCGCGCACCGCCACGACCTCGAGGGGTTCTGGCACCGGAACGGCTACGAGCCCGGCGACTCCGCTCCGTTCGTCAAGCGGCTCGGTCGGCGTTCCTGACCGTCTCGCCACGGCGAATCCGCACGAGCGCGGTGTGCACCGGACGCACCCCGGAGAGGCCGGGCAGGGTCGCCGTGGCCCGGTCGAGATCGAGAACGGCCTCCTCGGCCGCCGCGCCGGCGAACAGGCGGCGTGCGGCCGCGGCGGCGGACGCGGGCCCGCCGCGGTGCGTGCCGGGCCAGTTCCACCGGGCCACCGCCGTCCGGGCGGGGCGCCGGGAGCGCCCGCCGACGGACAGGCGGGCGGCGGCCTCCTCGCCGAAGAAGGCCACGTGCCGCTCCTTCGTCCGCAAGACGGCGCGGGCCGTCTCCGCGAGCCGGGGCTCGAGCTCGCCGAGCCGCCGGTGCGACAGGCCGAGAACGGCCGAGTCCAGCAGGCAGACGACCATGTGGGCGCCGGTGACCTCCGTCCCGAGGAGGTTGCTGCGGACCGCCTCGGCGGCGGGCCGCCCGCGTTCCTCCCAGCCGCGGCGCAGCCGCCCCG
>NZ_JBISWL010000017.1:0-32241 GCF_044462265.1 Kocuria rhizosphaerae | reverse complement strand
GTGGGCGGCTGCGCCCGGCGGGCGTGCGTGGGCCGTCAGGACCGCGTCGAGGGTCTCCGCGAGCCAGTGCTGCTCGTACGTCCACGTGGTGAGGAAGGCGGTCAGCCGGGGGTCGGCGTGGGCGGGCGTGACCAGCAGGTCCCGCATGCGGTCGAGCAACCGGCGTTCGGCGGTCCACAGGTGGGCCAGCACGTCGAGGGCCGCCGGGGCGACGTGCTCCAGGGCCTCCCGCCCCAGGTCCGCGGGTCGCAGGTCGTGGGGTTCGCGCATGTAGGCGCGCACGTCGAACCCGGGCGCCGGGCTCATGCCGGGACCCCGCGGGCGTCCAGGGCGTCGGCCACGAGGGTCAGCCCGTCCAGGCCCGGCAGCCTGGCGATCTGGCGGTCGATGGCGTCCACCTCCTGGCGTCCCGCGGGACCGGAGAAGAGGTGGGCCATCACGTGGGTCACCTCCTCCTCGGGGGAGACGCCGGAGCCGACGGGCTGCCACGCCGTGCGCAGGGCAAGGCGGGCCAGTGTCCGGGCCCGCGGACTGTCCTGCAGCCGGGCACGGGCCTGTGTCGTGTAGAAGGCGATGTGCTTGGTCTCCTGCGCGGCGATCCGTCGCAGCAGAGGAGCCAGCACGGGGTGACCCTCCAGGGCGGCCAGCCGCTTGTACGCGGCGGCGGCGGAGCGCTCGTTGAGGGCGCCCCACACCATGTGCACCGCGACGAAGTCGGTCCCCGCGATGCTCGAGAGCAGGGACTGTTTGACCGGGCTGATCCGGTCCCGCCAGCCGAGCCTGACGCGTTTGGCCTTGACCTCGTCGAAGCCCACCGTGATGCCGTGGAGGGCCAGGACGTGGGCGAGCGCCTCTCCGTGCCAGAACTCCTCGTGGTTCCACACGGTCATGAACGTGCCGACCTCGGGGTCCCGGCGGGACGGGCTGACCAGCATGTCCCGGAGGTAGCACACGGTGTGGAACTCGATGTCGCACATGTAGCGCAGGGTGCGCAGGGTCTCCGCGGGCAGGGGGTCGTCGCGGAAGGCCTCGAGGCCGAGGTCGTCCCAGTTGACGGTCGTGGACTCCCGGGCGTACCGGTCGATGTCGAAGGCCATGACTACTCTTTCGTGGTCGGATGTCGTGGTCGGATGTCGTGGTCGGATGTCGTGGTCGGATCGGTGGTGTCACGGGATGTTCGGCGCCGACTGCTCGGCGGACGGGTCACCGGCGAACTGTTGGGCGCGGGGCCGCCCGCCCGTAGGCTCGTGATCGTGCCGCACCGTCCGGAGCGGCACCGCTGCGGCCGGCGGCCCGGGCAGCGACGAGCGGCAATGAGAAGTGCGAGGTGGGACCGTGGTGAGCACCCCCGACGTGATCGTGTTCGACGTCAACGAGACCCTGTCCGACATGTCCCCGCTCGGCGAGGCGTTCGCCGCCGCGGGCGCACCGGAGCACCTGGCCGGCACGTGGTTCGCGGGCATCCTCCGGGACGGGTTCGCGATCGCGGCCGCCGGAGGCAACGCGGCGTTCTCCGAGATCGCCCAGGACAGTCTCGTCCGGCTGCTGGCGGAGAGCGGCGACGCGGTGGACGATGCCGCCGCGGGCCCGATCATCTCCGCCCTGAAGAATCTGGGCGTGCACCCGGACGTCGTGCCCGGGGTCGAGGCGCTGCGCAGGGTGGCCGAGCTGGTCACCCTGAGCAACGGCTCCGCGAGCGTGGCGGAGGGGCTGCTGGAGCGCTCCGGGCTCCGCGGGCACTTCACCGAGCTGCTGAGCGTCGACGACGCCCCCGCCTGGAAGCCGGCCCGCTCCGCCTACGCGTACGCCTCGTCGGAGACCGGCCACCCGGCCGACCGCATGCTGCTGGTCGCGGTGCACCCGTGGGACATCCACGGTGCCCGCCGGGCCGGGCTGCGCACGGCCTGGATCAACCGTACGGGGGCGCAGTACCCCGGGTACTTCTCCCCGCCGGACCTGGAGGCCGCGGACCTGGTGGAGCTGGCCGGGCAGCTCACGGACGGCACCGCCTGAGCGGGCCCCGGCCGGTCAGGGCCGGGTGAACCTCCGGGTGGGCGGCGCCGGGGACACGTCCCCGACGGTGGTGCGGTGCCCGCGCAGCGAGGTGGCGCAGGCGATGCCCGCCGACGTGCCCTGGCCGATGGCGATGGGCACGAGCTGCAGCCGGGCCGTGATGTCGCCGGCGGCGTAGACGCCATCCACGCTGCTGAGCTGCAAGTCGTCGACGACGACGCGCCCGTGGTCGTCCAGCTCGCAGCCGAGCTGCCGGGCGAGACCGTTGGCGGCGTGGTGGGCGTAGGAGAACATCACCGCGTCCGCGGACACCACCGAGCCGTCCGCCAGCCGCACGCCCTCGAGGGCTCCGGGCTCGCCGAGCAGGGCCTCCGCCACGCCGTCGACGACGTCGATGCCGTGCTCGGCGAGGACGTCCCACTGGGCCTCGTCGCAGGGGCCGGCGCCGGTGTCGGTGACCACGCACACCGACCCGGCCCAGTCCAGCAGCTCGGCGGCGAAGGCGGGCAGGCGCTCTCCCGCGCCGAGGACGACCACGTGCCCGCCCCGGATCTCGAAGCCGTCGCAGCTGGGGCAGTGGTGGACGTCGGTGCCGTAGTGGTCCTCGAAGCCGGTGACGTCCGGACACTCGTCACGCACACCGGTGGCCAGCACCACCCGCCGGACGACCACGGGATCGCCGTCGACCACCGCGTGGAACGTTCCGTCCGCACTGCGCTCGATCTCCTCGACCCGGCCCTCGTGGACGGTCACGTGCGGGTACTGGGCCAGGCCGGCGCGGGCGTCGCGGAGGAGGTCCTCGGGGCGTGCCGGGTCCCGGCCCAGGAGGCCGTGGGCATGGTCCGCGTGCCGGTTGCGCTGCTCCCCGGCGTCCACCACGAGGGTGTGGCGCAGGTAACGGCCGAGCCAGGTCGCGGCGGCGAGCCCGGCCGGGCCGCCGCCGACGACGAGGACATCGGCCTCGGGCGGTGGGTGTGGGGTCATGCGTGGTGCTCCGTTCCGGTTGCCGGCGCGGCGGGAGGTGCCGTGCCGTGGGTTGCGGCGATGGCCATGCGCACGATGCCGTGCGCACCCCCGCCCCGGCGGTGGGCCTCGCGCTGGCGGCGGCTCCCGCTGCCGTGGCGCAGGATGTCCTCGACCACGGCCTCCACCGGCCCGGCCTCGCCGTGCTCGAGGAGCACGGGCCGCAACCGGTCCAGGAACTCCGCGACGACCGCACCGGCGGGGGCCAGCTCCCGGGTCGAGGGGCTGACCAGCCGTCCCTCGACCCCGGTGTGGCTGGCCCGCCACGTCCAGGCCCGCAGCACCGAGGCCCGCACCCGTGGCGCCGGGATGTCCTCCTGCCAGTCCCGGGCGGCGGTCTCGACGAGGGCTCGGGTGAGGGCCGCGAGGACGGCCCCGTGACCGGCGTCCAGGCACACGTCCGCGACGCGCACCTCCAGGGTCGGCAGGTGCTCGCAGAGCCGGGCGTCGAAGTAGAGCATTCCCTCGTCGAGCGGCACCCCGGAGCTCAGCAGGTCCCGCCGGTGGCGGTCGTAGGCGTCGGCCGAGCCGAACAGGTCCGGCGGGCCGGCCGTGGGCCATCGGCTCCAGGCCTGGTAGCGGTAGCTGCTGTAGCCGGAGTCCGCCCCGTTCCAGTAGGGGGAGTTGCTGCTCAGCGCGAGCAGCACCGGCAGCCACACGCGGATCCGGTCCAGGACCGCGACCCCCTCCTCGCGGGAGTCCACCTGCACGTGGACGTGGAAGCCGCAGGTCAGCTGCTCGCGGGCGGTGAGCCCGAACCGCTGCCGGACCTGCCGGGCGCGGCGCTCGTGGGCGGTGTGCGGCGCGACGGGGCCGGGCGCCGTGGGCAGGGCGGCGACGCGCCCGCCCACGCGCGCGGCGACCGCCTCGGCGAGCGCGCGGCCGGCCCGGATCGCGGCCAGCTGACCCTCGAGCGTCGTCTGCGGCGGGCAGTCGACCTCGATCTGCTCCTGCTGCAGCTCCGTGGTCACGCGGTGGCCGGTCGCCGAGGCGTCCGCGCCCAGGGCGACGGCCTCCTCCCCGGCCGGCAGCGGCTCGAGGGTCCCGGCGTCGACCAGCAGGAGCTCCTCCTCCACGCCGAACGTCCGCACGCTCCACCACCTCCCGTCCCGGCCGGTGCCGGCAGATGTCACGGGGAGCGTAGCACCGGGAACTGGGGCATCCTGGGACGATGCCGAGCATCGTGCTGGAGGTGGATCCCGGCCTGTGGTTCCTGCTGTCCCCGCGGCGCCGCAGGCCCCGGTTCACCGTGGAGGTGCCCGGGACGGACACGGTCGGCCACGTGGTGCGGATGGTCGGCATCCCCCCGACCGAGATCGGACCGCCACTCCTCGACGGGCGTCCCGTGGACCTCGGCGGGCGCCCCACCGCGGGGATCGCCCAGGGTGAGGTCCCCGTGCTCCTCCTCGTGCCCCGGCCGCGGCCGCAGCCCACCCGGTGCCGTCCGCCCCGGTTCCTGCTCGACGTCCACCTGCGGCCGCTGGCCCGCCGGCTCCGCCTGCTGGGGATCGACGCGGCGTGGGAGCCCGACGCCGAGGACCCGCACCTGGTGGACCGGGCCGCCCGGGAACGGCGGGTCCTGCTCACCCAGGACCGCGGTCTGCTGCACCGCGGGGCCCTGCCCGAGAGCGCCCTCGTGCGCGGTGAGCACGCCGACGACCAGCTGGCCGACGTGCTCGACCGTTTCGCCCCGCCCCTGGCCCCGTGGACGCGCTGCCCGCGCTGCGGAGCGCCGCTCGAGCCGGCCGGCGCCGAAGAGGTGGCCGGCCGGCTGATGCCGCGCACCCGGCAGGCCTACACGGCGTTCTCCCGCTGCACCGGCTGCGGCCACGTCTACTGGCGCGGCGCCCACGCCGCGCGCCTGGACGCCGTCGTCGAGCGCGCGCGGGAGGTCCTGGACCGCAGGGCGGACCCCCGGCGGCCCTGACCGTCCCCGTGGTGCGGCGCGGTCACCCGGCGGACCGCCGCACGAACCCTTCCACCGTGCGCCCGGCCTCCTGGAACCAGGGCGTCGAGTCCTCGTCCCCGGACCACCCGTCCGCCAGGACGGCCACGGCCACCTCGTGCCCGTCGACGGCCATGATCCGGGCGTCGTGCGAGACCTCCTCGAGCAGGCCGGTCTGGTGCGCGAACCGAACGTCCGCGCTGAAGCCCGAGCGCAGGGCGTGGTCGAGCCCCTGCCGGTCGGGGAGGCCCGAGGAGGCCGAGGAGGAACTCGGTCGAGGAGCCGGAGAGCAGTTCGCCTTCTTCCGGTGCCTGCGGGTCCGGGCCGGCCCGGTCGCCCACGCGCAGCGGAGAGCCCGGGACCCCCACGAGCCGGCCCCACGGGCCAGCCCCACAAGTGGGGGCAGGGGTGCCCGTCGGCGTCCGATCCTGTGCGCCGCACGGGCTCCCCTCCTCGGGCGCCGGCCGGTCCCGGGGCTGTCCTCGCAGGTCGTGAGCGGATGGACCGTGTCTCAGGGCGGCCCTCGGGCGCGGACGCGCGCTCCTGCCCACCGGGGTCGGCCGGCGCCGGCGTCCGGGTCACGTTGGCGCACGTCGTTCCCGAACGGCATCCGAGGCGTCAGGATGGGCGCATCAGCTGTCGGGGGACGGCACGGGGGACCGGGGCCGGTGCCCCTCTGTGAGTCCCGCGCCACCGCCTCGTCGGTGGCGGGCAGGACACGGAAGGACCGTCGTGACCACTCCAGTCGATCCCCAGGGGCCGCGGGCGTCCCGTGCCGCGGCGACGCGTGTCCGGGCGGCGAGGGACACCGCAGGCACCGCCGGGCTGCTCGCGACGGGTGCACTGCTCGGTCTCCTCGTGCCGGCGGTCGTCATGGCCTCCACGGTCCGGGCGGTTCCGGCCGGACCGCTGGTCACGGCCGCGGTGCTGCTGTTCGCTGCCGCCGTCGTGCTCTGCGTGGAGGCGCCGGCCGGCAGGGCCGAGGACTCCCTGCGCCCGTGCGGGCTGGAGGACGCCTCCGACACGCTGCGCTGCGGTCTGTCCGCCGGGCACTCCGGGCTCCATCTCGACGTCCGGGCCGCCCGTGCCTTCGAGGAGACCCTCGACGACCGCATCGGTGAGGCCGGTGCCTACTACCGGGACGGGCGGGGCCGCGCCGTGCCCATCGACGACGCGTTCTGAGCGGACGTCCGCTCCGCCCTCGGGTCCGTGTCCGAATCGTGCCCGTCATCTTCGCGGACTCCCTCGGGGGCCGATTGACCTGGGGCTACGTTGGGGGAGTCGCACCGGGACGGGGCGCCGGCGGATTCGGGGGAATGCGTCCGGGGCCGGAGCCGGACCGGGCGGAACCTGATTCTCCACCGGATGGGACCGAACCATGAGAACAACCACCAGAGCAGTCGCCGCCGCCGTCCTCGCCGCGGGGGCCGGCTTCGTCGCCGCCGCACCGGCACAGGCGATGGAGATCTACGACATCAGCGATGCCACGCGGATCGCCGAGGGCGCCGCGATCGAGGGCAGCTTCACGGTGTCCTGCACGGCCGGGACCCAGATCTTCGTCTCGCTCAACGTCAGCCAGCGGGTCTCCGACGGATTCATCGCCCACGCCAACCACTCCGACCAGTGGACCTGCGAGGGCGGTGAGGTCACGCTGCCGTACCAGGCGGTCGCGTACAACAGGGCCTTCGACGAGGGCCCGGCCGTGGTGTCCGGGTTCATCCAGGAGTGCGCGGCGCCGGAGCAGTTCTGCGGGATGGGCACGAGGCTGCCGCTCGTGCTGATCAACATCGGCGACCAGGCGGACTGACCGCCGGGGCCCACCACGGGGTCCGACCGCCCGGAAGAGCCGGCGCCCGCCGTCAGGACCGGGAACCCGGCCCCGCCCCGCGCGTCAGCACGGGGCGGGACCGGACTCCGCCCACCTCGCGGCCCGCGGCGAGAGGGCTCGCTGACCTGGGGATCCTGTCCAAAAGTCCAATGACCTGCGGGCAGAACCCATCTATAGTCCAAAGCATCGAGTTCACATCTTTCCCCCCACGCCCCCCGCAGTGGATCGACGACAGCGCCGCCCCCGTCCTCGAGGAGGAGATCCTCCCGTGCCGGTCGGTGCCGGTCGACGCCGTCTCCGGGGCGGTCCTCGCCGTGAAGGGCTTCCGCTCCGCCTGCCGGGACCTGCTCGAGAGGGCCGGGCTGTGAGCGCCCCGACCGTCGAGCTGCGCCGACCCGAGGGCCGCCACGTCCGCCACCGCGAGATGGTCTGGGGCACCACGGTGTCCATCGACGTCCGCGCCGGCGAGAACGGCCTGCCTGCCGAGCGCGTCGTGCGGCACGCCGTCGACGTGGCCGTGGCCAACATGCACTGGGTGGACGCCGTCTTCTCGACCTACCGTCCCGACTCCGTCGTCACGGCCCTGCGCACCGGCATGCTCGACGAGCGGCGGCTCTCCCGGCGGGACCCCGCCCAGGGGGCGGTCCTGGACGTGGTGCAGCGCTGCCGGGAGGGCCGGGAGATGACCGGGGGCTGCTTCGACCCGTGGGCCGTGCGCGGCGGGTTCGACCCGTCCGGCTACGTCAAGGCGTGGGCCGCGGAGCGGATCGCGGACGACCTCGTGGCCGCGGGCTGCGCCAACGTGTGCGTGGACGCCGGCGGGGACGTCGTCACCCGTGGCGCGGCGGCCCCGGGCCTGCCGTGGGAGGTCGGGATCCGGCACCCGGACGACCCCGGGGCCGTCACGTGGACCCTCCTGCCCGGGGACGGGGCCGTGTCGACCTCCGGGACGTACGAGCGCCCCGCCCACATCGTCGACCCCCGCACCGGTCGCCCCGCCGGCGGTGCCCGGTCGGCGTCCGTGGTCGGCCCGGACGCGCGGCTGGCCGGGGTGCTCGCCACCGCCCTCGTCGTCGCCGGCCGGGACGGTGCCGCCTGGTTCGCCGGGCTGCGGGACTGGTCCGCGTACGTGGTGGACCCTGCGCCGGCGGGCACGGCCTGGTCGCTGGGCCGGGACCGGTACGCGCGGCGCTGAGGCCCGCTCCTGCCCGCCGGGTCGCTAGGGTGGGCGCGATGAGCCCCGATCCCGAGACCTCCCCTCCCGACGCCCCCGACGACGTGCGCCGCGGCATGGTCCGCGTCCGCGGGGCCTCCGAGAACAATCTGCGCCACGTGGACGTGGACATCCCCCGCGACGCGGTCGTCGCCTTCACCGGGGTCTCCGGGTCCGGGAAGTCCTCGCTGGCCTTCGGCACCGTCTGGGCCGAGGCGCAGCGGCGGTATCTGGAGTCCGTGGCCCCGTACGCCCGGCGCCTCATCCAGCAGGGCCACTCGCCCGCCGTGGAGGAGATCACCGGCCTGCCACCGGCCGTCGCCCTGCAGCAGCGGCGCGGCACGCCCGGCGCCCGCTCCACGGTCGGCACGCTCACCACGCTGTCCAACTCGGTGCGCATGCTCTTCTCCCGGGCCGGGACGTACCCCGCGGACGCCCCCGACCGCCTGGAGTCCGACGCGTTCTCTGCCAACACCGCCGCCGGCGCGTGCCCCGAGTGCTCCGGTCTGGGCACCGTGCACGACGTCACCGAGGACTCACTGGTGCCCGACCCGCGGCTCAGCATCCGGGACGGCGCCGTGGCGGCGTGGCCGGGGGCCTGGCAGGGCAAGAACCTGCAGGACATCCTCGTGCACCTGGGGCACGACGTCGACGCCCCCTGGCGCGAGCTGCCCCGCGAGCTGCGCGACTGGATCCTGTTCACCGAGGAGGAGCCCGTGGTCGACGTGACCCCGCTGCGGGAGAAGGACGCCCGCCCCTACAAGGGGCGGTTCCGCAGCGCCCGCGGCCACGTCCTGCGCACCCTCGCCGAGTCCGCCAGCCGGCCGATGCGCGAGCGTGCCCTGCGGTTCGTGGTCACGGGCCCGTGCCGGAGCTGCCGCGGCAGCGGCCTGCGGCCCGAGGCGCTCGCCGTGTCGTTCTCGGGACGGAGCATCGCGGAGCTCAACCGGGCGCCCCTGGAGGAGCTCGCCGACGTGGTGCGCCCGACCGCCGGCCTGCCGCGCGCCGGCGAGGAGGCCACGGGCGAACGGAGCGAGGCCGCCGTGACCATCGCCCGGGACCTGGCCTCCCGCCTGCAGGTCCTCCTGGACCTCGGCCTCGGCTACCTGAGCCTGGACCGTGCGGCGCCCACGCTCTCCCCGGGGGAGCTGCAGCGGCTGCGCATCGCCACCCAGCTGCGCTCCGGGCTGTTCGGGGTCGTCTACGTCCTCGACGAGCCCTCCGCGGGACTGCACCCGGCGGACGCCGAGCCGCTCCTGGCGGTGCTCGAGGACCTGAAGGACGCGGGCAACTCGGTGTTCGTGGTCGAGCACGACATGGCCGTGGTCCGTCGCGCCGACTGGGTCGTGGACGTCGGTCCCCAGGCGGGGGACCGCGGCGGCCGGGTGCTCTACAGCGGGCCGCCGGCCGGGCTGGAGGACGTGCCGGAGTCGGCCACGCGGCCCTTCCTCCTCGCCGCCGACGGCGGTGCCGGCACGACGCCGCGGCGCGCGCCACGGACCGCCGAGCACCGGCTGCGACTGACCGGGATCACCCGGCACAACCTCGCCGGCCTCGACGTCGAGGTCCCGCTGGGCGTGCTGACCGCCGTCACGGGCGTGTCCGGATCGGGGAAGTCCACCCTGGTCAGCCAGGTCCTCGCGGAGGCCGTCGGCAGGCACGTGCAGGGCGGGACCGCCGACGACGTCGACGCCGATCCGGCCGCGCCCGGTTCCGCCGCGTCGGCAGTGGGCGGCGTGGCGGGCCTCGACCACCTGGACCGGCTGATCCGGGTGGACCAGCGGCCCATCGGCCGCACCCCGCGCTCCAACCTGGCCACCTACACCGGGCTCTTCGACGCGGTGCGCAAGCTCTACGCCGCCACCGACGAGGCGCGGGCCCGCGGCTGGGGCCCCGGCCGCTTCTCCTTCAACGTGGCCGGCGGCCGCTGCGAGACGTGCCAGGGCGAAGGGTTCCTCGCCGTGGAGCTGCTGTTCCTCCCCGGCACCTACGGGCCCTGCCCGGACTGCCGCGGCGCGCGCTACAACCCCGGGACGCTGGAGATCGTCCGCGGGGGCAGGAGCATCGCCGACGTCCTGGACCTGCGGGTGGAGACGGCGGTGGACGTCCTCGCGGACGTCCCGGCCGCCGGGCGCAGCCTGCGGGCCCTGCTGGACGTCGGGCTCGGCTACCTCCGGCTCGGCCAGCCCGCGACCGAGCTCTCCGGCGGGGAGGCGCAGCGGATCAAGCTCGCCACCGAGCTGCAGCGGGCCCGCCGGGGCCGCACGCTCTACCTCCTGGACGAGCCGACCACCGGCCTGCACCCCCAGGACGTCGAGCTGCTGATGCGCCAGCTGCAGCGGCTGGTGGACGCCGGCAGCACGGTGGTGGTCGTGGAGCACGACATGTCCGTGGTGGCGCAGGCCGACTGGGTCATCGACATGGGTCCGTCCGGGGGCGGTGCCGGTGGCCGGGTCGTGTCCGAGGGCACCCCCGCGGACGTGGCCGGCTGCCGGGCGAGTCGGACGGCGCCCTACCTGGCGGCGGCACTGGCGCACCGGGCCTGACGGACGTCGGGCCGGCGGGGCGCTCCGGTCAGCCCCGGCGCTCCCGCGCCGCACGGGCGCGGTGCAGCTCGCGCACCTCCGGCGCCAGGTCGGGGCACGGCCCGTCCACGGGCACGCCGGGGGCGACCTGCGGGATCGGCAGGGCCGCGACGGGAGCGGGCGGCAGGCCGAGCTCGCGAAGCCAGTCGCCCAGCTGCGCGGTCGAGGACGCGTACACGACGCGGCCCAGCCCCACCCAGGCGTGCGCGGCCGCACACATGGGACAGTGCTCCCCCGACGTGTAGACGGTCGCGGCGGCGCGCCGGCCCGGGTCCAGGTGGGCGGCGGCCCAGCGGGCGATCTCGAACTCCGGATGGCGGGTCGCGTCCCCGCCGGCCACCCGGTTGCGGTCCTCGACGAGGACCTCCCCCTCGGCGGAGACCAGCACGGAGCCGAACGGCTCGTCGCCGGCCTCGAGGGCGGACCGTGCCAGGTCCACGCACCGGCGCAGGTGGTCGCGGTCGGTCTGCGAGATGCTCATGGGCCACAACCCTGGGCGCAGTCGCCCGTGCGCGGCAGTGGCGCTCCTCGGCCGCGGGTCCGGCGGCCCGGGGGCGGGTCCTGCTCCGGGGGTGTCCGACCGGACCCCCGGGTGCTCCCCGATCCCTCCACGACCTCCTCGAGCACCTCGGCCACGACGGCGCGCGCCCGTCGTTCGGCCGTGGGCGCGTCCCCGCGGGCCACGGCGGCGGCCGTGGCCTCGTGGTCCTCGAGCGCCCCCGGAGCCGGCTCCTGCGGCATGAGCCCCAGCGCCGTGCGGCCGGAGAGCACCTCGGCCACCACGTCGCCCAGGGCCGCGAGCATCGGGTTCCCGCTCGCCTCCAGCAGGAGGGAGTGGTAGCTGACGTCGGTGTCCAGGTACTCGGGGTCCGTGCCCCGCCCGGCCTCGCCCAGTTCCCGGAGCCGCGCCGCCAGGGCCACGAGGCGCCGCCGCGCGGGCTCGTCGGCCCGCACGGCGGCCAGCCGTGCCGCCACGGGCTCGATCGCCGCCCGCAGCTCCGTGAGGCTCAGCAGCTGCGCGTCCCGGCCGGGCCCGCCCAGCCGCCACCGGATGACCCGGGGGTCGAAGGGGTTCCACTCCTCCGGCGGGCGCACGGTGACGCCCACCCGGCGCCGCGAGGCGAGCATCCCCATGGACTCCAGGACACGGACCACCTCGCGCACGAGGGTGCGCGAGACCCCGAACTCCTCCTCGAGGCCCGCGAGGGTCAGTACCGTGCCGGGGGGACGCGCGCCCGAGGCGATGCTCTCGCCGAGGCGGTCGAGCACCCCGCCGTGCTGCTCCACTCCGTGCATCCGCGCCTCCGTCCGGGTATGCGGCCTCTGTGACCCGCCCGTCTTGCCAAAAGTATGATCTTTCTGCGAGCCTAGCGCGTGCCGTGGGTCACAACGAAACCGCGGTGCCCGTTCCCGGGCAAGAGACCATCGGAGGCCCTCAGTGGAAGACTGGACACAAACACTCGGCACCGCGCCGCTGCTCGGCATCGCAGCGGCCGCGATCGCGCTGATCCTGATCCTGGTGATCAAGTTCAAGCTGCACGCCTTCCTCACCCTGATCCTCGTGGCGCTGCTGACCGCGGTTGCCACGGGCATCCCGCCCGAACTGATCCTCGAGACCGCGGTGGGCGCCTTCGGCTCCACGCTCGGCTCGGTGGCCCTGCTGATCGGCCTGGGCGCCATGCTCGGCAAGCTCGTGGAGCACAGCGGTGGTGCCCGGGTGCTCGCGGACAAGCTCGTGGACGTCTTCGGGGAGAAGCGCGCGCCCTTCGGGCTCGGCATCGCCTCCCTGATCATGGGCTTCCCGATCTTCTTCGACGCCGGCCTCGTGGTCATGCTGCCGATCATCTTCGCCGTCGCCCGCCGGGTCAGCGGCACCAACGTGCTCCTCTACGGCATCCCCGCCGCGGGTGCGTTCTCGGTCATGCACGTCTTCGTGCCGCCGCACCCCGGTCCGGTGGCCGCCACCGAGCTCTACGGCGCCAACCTCGGCGTGGTCCTGCTGATCGGCCTGCTGCTGGCCTTCCCGCTCTGGTACGTCTCGGCGTACCTGTGGGGAAAGCGCGTGGGCAGCAAGTACGTCCTCCCCGTGCCCGCGTTCTTCGGCGGTGTCGACCCCGACCAGCCGGCCAACCCGCCGCGCGTCGGCACGATCATCGCCCTCCTGCTCCTGCCGCTCGTGCTCATCTTCATGAACACCGGCCTGGACTTCCTCCGTGCGGCCGGCGCGGTCTCCGAGGAGGCCCCCTGGTACCCCGCCCTCGTCACCATCGGCGCGTCCCCGGTCGCCCTGCTCATCTCCGTGATCGTGGCCCTGTTCGTCCTCGGCACCCGCCGCGGCGAGCACGGCACCGCCCTGGAGAAGGTCATCGACTCCTCCCTGGGCCCGGTGGCCTCCGTCATCCTCATCACCGGCGCCGGTGGCATGTTCGGCGGCATCCTGCGCGCCTCCGGCATCGGTGACGCCCTGGCCTCCTCGCTGGACGGCATCGGCCTGCCGGTCATCTTCGCCGCGTACCTCATCGCCGTCGTCCTGCGCCTGGCCCAGGGCTCCGCGACCGTCGCCCTCGTGACCGCCGCGGGCCTCATGGCACCGGCCGTGGCCGCCGGCGACTTCAACGCGATCGAGGTCGCGGCCGTGGTCCTGGCCACCGCCGCGGGCTCCGTGTTCGCCAGCCACGTCAACGACTCCGGGTTCTGGCTCGTGGGCCGGCTCATGGGCATGGACGTCAAGACCACCCTGAAGACGTGGACGGTCCAGCAGGCCCTCGAGTCCGTGGCCGGCTTCGTCATCGTCCTCGCGATCTTCTACATCGCCTGATGCACGCCCCGAGCAGCCTCTTCGACATCAGCGGCCGGCTCGCCCTGGTCACCGGGTCCTCCCGGGGGCTGGGGCGGGCGCTGGCCACGGGCCTGGCCGCGGCCGGCGCCCGCGTGGTCCTGCACGGGCGCGACGCCGGTGCCCTCGCCCGGGTCCGGGACGAGATCGCCGAGGCGCTGGGGACCGTCCCGGCCACGGCGGCCTTCGACCTGACCGACGGGGACGCCGTGCGGGCGGGCGTGGACGCGGTCGTGGCCGAGCACGGGGTCCCGGACATCCTGGTCAACAACGCCGGCATCCAGCGCCGCGCGCCGTTCGCCGAGTTCACGAGCCAGGACTGGGACGACGTGGTCGCGGCGAACCTCTCGAGCGTCTTCCACGTCTCCCGGGCCGTGGTGCCGGGGATGCAGGAGCGGGGCTCGGGGAAGATCGTGAACATCGGCTCGGTGCAGTCCGTGCTCGCCCGCCGGACCATCGCCCCGTACTCGGCGACCAAGGGCGGGGTCGTCATGCTCACCAAGGGCATGGCCGCGGACCTCGCCGGGTACGGCATCCAGGTCAACGCCATCTCCCCCGGCTACTTCGCCACGGAGATGAACCGGGCCCTGGTCGAGGACGAGGCGTTCAGCGCCTGGGTCGTCGACCGCACCCCGGCCCGGCGCTGGGGGCGTGTCGAGGAGCTCGTGGGCACGCTCGTGTACCTGTGCTCGGACGCCTCCAGCTACGTGTCGGGGCAGAACGTCCTCGTCGACGGCGGCATGACCTCCGTCGTCTGAGCCGTCCCGCACCCCCGGCCGTCCCGCACCGCGAGCCGGCCCGCACCCATCCGGAGGAGAACCCATGAGAGCCGTCGTGATCCACGGCAAGCAGGACCTGCGCGTCGAGGAGGTGCCCACGCCCGAGCCCGCCGTGGGGCAGGTCCGGCTCCGGATCGCCTACGGCGGGGTGTGCGGGTCCGACCTGCACTACTGGGCCGAGGGGGCCAACGGCGAGTACGTGCTCCGGGAGCCGCTCGTGCCCGGCCACGAGGTCTCCGGCACGGTGGACCTCGACCCCTCCGGGGAGCTCGCGCCGGGCACCCCGGTGACGGTCCACCCGGCCACGTTCGGCACGCCCGCGCCCGGACTCGAGGGCCGGCGCCACCTGTGGCCCGGCGGGGCCTACCTCGGCAGCGCCTCCACCCGGCCGCACACCCAGGGCGGGATGAGCGAGCACCTGCTGGTGCGCCGGGACATGGTGCGCGTGCTGCCGGAGGGCGTGCCGCTGCGCCGCGCCGCGCTCGCCGAGCCGCTCGCCGTGGCCCTGCACGGGATCGCCGTGGCCGGGGGCGTCGCCGGCGAGCGCGTCCTCGTCTCCGGGTCGGGGCCGATCGGGCTGCTGAGCGCCGCCGCGGCGCTGGCCCGCGGGGCCTCGCAGGTCGTCTGCACGGACGTCCTCGAGGGACCCCTGGAACGGGCACGGGCGCTCGGCGTGCACGGGACCGTGCGCGTCGGGGCGCAGCAGCTCCCCACGGAGGCCTTCGACGTGGTGCTGGAGTGCTCCGGCGTGCCGGCGGCCGTGAGCCCAGCGCTGGCCGCCGCGCGCCGCGGAGGCGTGGTGGTGCAGGTGGGCATGGTGCCGGACGAGGCCCGGCCCGTGAACCTGGCCCCGCTGGTCTCCAAGGAGCTCCAGCTGCGCGGGTCCTTCCGGTTCGACGACGAGATCGACGAGGCGGTCGAGCTGCTCGCGGCCCGCCCGGGGATCGAGGACGTGATCACCCACGTCGTCCCCGCGGACCGGGCCGCCGAGGCCTTCGCCGCGGCCCGTGACGCGGCCTCCTCCGGGAAGGTCCTCGTCTCCCTGTGGCACGAGGACCGGCGCTGATGGCCGGGCAGGGGCCGGCCGGCCAGGGGCAGGCCGACGTCGTCGTCGGCGTCGACATCGGCACCACCGCGACCAAGGTCGTGGCCTTCACCGCCGCCGGTGAGCAGCTCGCCTGGGTCTCGAACGGCTATCCCCTCGAGGAGCCCCACCCGGGGCACGCCGTGCAGGACCCGCAGCTGATCTTCGGGGCCGTGCTGGACGGCGTGCGCGCCGTGGTCGAGGAGGTGGGGGCCCACCGCGTGGCCGGGCTGTCCTTCAGCTCCGCGATGCACAGCCTCCTCGGCCTCTCCCCGGAGGAACGGCCCCTCACCCCGCTCGTCACCTGGGCGGACACGCGCGCCGGCACCCAGGCGGAGCGGCTGCGCGCGAGCGTGGGCGGGCTCGCGCTGCACCGGCGCACCGGAACCCCCGTCCACCCGATGTCCCCGCTCACCAAGCTCGTCTGGTTCCACGAGCAGGAGCCCAAGCTGTGCGAGCGCGTGGCGTTCTGGGTGGGCATCAAGGAGTTCGTGCTGCTGCGGCTGTGCAACGCGCTCGTCGTCGACCACTCCGTGGCCTCGGCCACGGGCCTCATGAACATCCACGAGCTCGCGTGGGACGGCGAGGCCCTGGCCCACGCCGGCATCCTCCCCGAGCAGCTGCCCGAGCTCGTGCCCACGACCACCGTCCTGCCGGGGCTCACCCGGGAGAGCGCCCGCGCCACCGGGCTCCCCGCCGCGACGCCCGTGGTGGTGGGTGCCGGCGACGGACCCCTGGCCAACCTCGGGCTGGGCGCGGTCCGGCCCGGGGTGGCCGCCTGCTCCATCGGCACGAGCGGAGCGCTGCGCGTCGTCGTCGACCGCCCGGTGGTGGACCCGCTGGGCCGGGTCTTCTGCTACGCCCTGACACCGGGGCGCTGGGTGGTGGGCGGAGCCATCAACAACGGGGGAGTTGTCCTGGGCTGGGCCGGCGACGCCCTCGCCCCCGACCTGGGGGAGGAGCCCGAGGAGGCGCTGGTCGCGCTCGCCGCGAGCGTCCCCGCCGGCTCGGGCGGGCTGCTGATGCTGCCCTACCTGCTCAGCGAGCGCGCCCCGCACTGGAGCTCCCTGCCCAAGGCCGCCTATGTGGGGCTGACGCGCGCCCACCGGCGTGAGCACCTCGTCCGGGCCGCCCTGGAGGGAGTCTGCCAGCAGCTCGGACTCGTCCTGCGGTCCATGCGGTCGGCGGGGCTGGCCGTGGAGCAGATCCGCGCCACCGGCGGTTTCGCGCGCAGCAATCTGTGGCGCCAGATGCTCGCCGACGTGCTGGGCACGGACATCTCCTTCGCCCAGGGCCGTGACGGATCCGGCTTCGGGGCGGCCCTGCTGGGGATGGAGGCGCTCGGGCTCATCGAGTCGATCGACGTGGCCGCGGACCTCGTGGAGGTCGACTCGACCCTGCGGCCGGACCCGGCCGACGCGGCCGTCCACGCGGCCCTGCAGCCGGTGTTCGAACAGCTCTACGAGGCGCTCGTGCCGACCTTCACCTCCTTGCGGCGCCTCGCTCCCGCGCTGCCGCTCGAACGGGACTGAGCCGGCCCGCTCCCGTCACGGGGTCGACCATCCTGCATGCAGGGGTTCCGCGGGCGGCTGTGCGTGAGAGAATGCACACGTGCGGCAGTCCGCGCGGATCCGCCCGGTCCGCGCGACCGTTCGGATCATCGGCGCGGAGGGGGCCGGCTATGGTCTCGAGAACCGACGTGGAGGAACTCCACCAGCGGGTGCGCGGACCGGTCCTGCTGCCGGAGGACGACGGCTTCGCCGAGGAGAGCTCGGGGTTCAACCTGGCCAGCGTCCACCACCCGGACGTGGTCGTGGGCGNCCCACGACGTCGTGGCCGCCATGCAGTGGGCCGCCGCCCACCGGGAGCCCGTGGGGGTCCAGTCCACCGGCCACGGCGCGGACCTGCCGATGGAGGGCGGCCTGCTCCTCACCACCGGCCGGATGCAGGAGCTGGAGGTCGACCCCCGGCACCGCGTGGCACGGATCGGGGCGGGGGTGCGCTGGCGCAGGGTGATCGACGAGGTCGCACCGCACGGTCTGGCCGTCCTCAACGGCTCGGCCAGCGACGCCGGGGCCGTCGGCTACACGCTGGGCGGCGGGCTGCCGGTGCTCGGCCGGGTCTTCGGCTTCGCGGCGGACCACCTGCGCGGGCTCGACGTCGTCACCCCGGACGGGCGCCTGCGCCACGTGGACGCCCGGCACGAGCCCGAGCTGTTCGCCCTGCTGCGCGGCGGCAAGGGAAACCTCGGGGTGGTGACCTCCATGACCCTCGGCCTGGTCCGGCTCGAGCAGCTCTACGGCGGCGGCATCTTCTACCCCGGCCGCGACGCACTGGAGGTGCTCAGTGCGTTCAGCCGGTGGGCGCCCGGCCTGCCCGAGAGCGCCTCGACCTCCGTGGCCCTGCGCTGGATGCCGCACGACCCCATCGTTCCCGAGCAGCTGAACCACCAGCTGCTGGTTCACCTGCGGTTCTGCTGGGTGGGCGGGGCCGCGGAGGGGGCGGCGGCGCTGGAGCCCATGCGGGAGGTCTCCCGGCCGCTGCTGGACGCAGTGGGCCCGATGGACTACCGGGACATCGACCGGGTGCACATGGACGCGACCCGGCCGGGACTCTACGTGCTGACGGGGGAGTTCCTTCGGGACTTCGACGCGGCGGCCGTGGCGGCCCTCCTGCAGCGGGCCGGACCCGGCAGCGGCTGCCCGCTGCCGGAGGTGGGGATCCGGTTGATGGGCGGGGCGTTCGCACGCTCCGACGGCATGGCGGACGCCGTCTCCGGGCGGGACGCCGCGTTCTTCCTGGAGATGATCGGGTGGCTCGCCCCGCACGTGGCGGCGGCGACGCCCCCCGCGCTGGCCGAGATCCTGCGCGCCATGGCGCCGTGGTCCACCGGGCGGGCCTTCGTGAACATGCACGGTGTGCCCGGCGGGGAGACCGAGCACGCCCGCGCCTGGTCCGAGGACGTCTACGCTCGCCTGGTGAAGGCGAAGGCGCTCTACGACCCGGACAACCTGCTGCGCTTCCAGCACGTGGTGGGCCAGGGGGGCTGAGGCCGTCCAGGCGGCCCGCAGCCGGGCATGATGGACTCCGGGCAGCGCCGCCGCACCCTCGCGGCGGCGACCACACGCAGAAGGAGGGGTCGTCATGGACTTCAAGAGGCTCACGGACAAGGCCCGGCAGTTCGCCCGGAGCAACCCGGACAAGGTGGAGCGGGCCCTGGACCGGGCCGGCGACTTCGTGGACCGGCGCACCGGCCGCAAGTACGGGCGCCACGTGGACACGGTCCAGCAGAAGGCGCGGCACTTCCTCGGCGGGGAGCGCAGCACGGGCGGGACCGGGACCGGTGAGGGGCGCGTCGCTCGCCCGGGCGACCGGCCGGGCGAGCCCGGGACTGCCGACGGGCCCGGCCAGGCCCCCGGGGGCCAGTCCCCCGGCGGAACCCCGGGCGGAACTCCGGGCACCGACGGAATGCCCGGCGGGCCGGACCAGCGTCCCCGTCCCTGAACTCCGTCCCCGGGTGGTGTCACCGGGCAGCGGGCACGCCGAACGGCCCCGGTGATCCGTCGGGAGAGACGGGCCGGGGCCGTGGCGCCGCCGCGCGGGGGCAACGGCGGGCTGTCGAGGACTCGGGGATGTCCTCGCCCGTTTACGTTACACAATCGTTATCTAAAGGGCCACACCTGGTGCCGGCCGCTCGTCAGGACCCCAGCGTCGCGTACACCACGTAGTTGTCGTCGAACTCCCCGGTGGCCGGGTCGTAGCCGTCGCACGTGATGAGCCGGAGCTCGGCGCCCTCGGTGTTCCCGTAGACCTCGAGGGTGGGGAAGTCGTCCTTGACGTACTGCTCCGCGCGCTCGACGACGAAGACGACCGTGGTCCCGTCCTCCCGCGCGACCTCGATCCTGTCCCCGGGGGTCAGCTGCCGCAGGTCCGCGAAGACGCCGGGTCCGCCGCCGGTGGCGTTGACGTGGCCGAGCAGCACCGCCGGCCCGGGTTCGCCCGGCGCCGGGGACCCGGTGTACCAGCTCGCGGGGGAGCCGGGCCCTTCGGGCGGCACCTGCAGGGACCCGTCGTCCCGCAGGCCCAGGTGCAGCAGTTCGGAGCGGGTGCCGGTCCCCGGGACGAACAGGGAGGCCGGGTCGGAGGCTTCCATCGCCGACGGAGCTGAAGCCGGCGCAGGGGTCCGGGTCGCGTCCGATGGTGAGCTCGTGGAAGCGGCCGTGGTCGCCGGGCTCTCCGGGCCCGGCGCCGGGCCGGAGGATGTCGCGATGCCGGACGCCGTCGGGGCGCTGCCGTCGTCCGGGCCGGCGCAGCCGGAGGCGAACAGGACGGCGGCCGCCGCGAGGGCCGTGAGGCCCGCGCGGCGGCCGGTCGTCGATCCCGTCATGGCAGGAACCGTCCCGTCGGATCAGGCCCGAGCGAACCGACGGCGCAGGGCCCAGGCGCCACCGGCTGCGGCGGCCAGCAGCCCGCCGCCGAGGACCGCGGCCTGGGCGGTGGAACCGGTCTCCTGGGTCACACCGGTGTCGGCGCCGCCCTCGGGCATCGCGCCCATCTGGGAGGCGGTCAGCACGCCGCACGCGGCCGGCAGGGTTGCGGCCGCGGGCAGGGACGGATCCAGGTCGCTCATCTTCTCCGCCGCGGCCGCCGGCATCCTGGCCGGGTCCACGCCGTGGACCACGACGACGGCGGTGCCGTCCTTCAGGGCCTGGCTGGTCTCGGCGTTGAGCTCGAAGGTCCGCTCGTAGGCGTACGCGCCTCCACCCGGGAACCGGTCCACGGCCAGGCCGGAGTCGGCGCTGACGTCGCCCTCGGTCGTCAGGGACGTGACGATGCCGCCGTAGGAGGGGAGGCCCTCGCTGGTGTTGACCACTCCGTCACCGTCGGCGTCAGCTGCGGGCGTGGGGCACTCGGCGGCGGCCTCCTCGCCCGAGTGGATGTGCTGGGCGTGGGGGAACGGGCCGTCCATGAAGGTCTCGGCCGCGCCACTCACGTTCATCGAGACGGTGGCCTCGTTGCCGTGGACATCGACCATGGCCCCACCGGAGGTGCCGGAGTTGTTGAGGGGGCTGAGGGTGGCCTGGGAGGACCACATCTCGCCCTGGTCGGCCATCGCGGGGGCCGCTGCCATGCTCAGGGCGCCGAGGGTGAGGGCGGGAACTGCCAGGAATGCTGCCTTGTTCATCAGAGATCTCTCCTGTGGTCGTGCCGGGGGTCGTGCCTGGTGCGCACTGTCGGTGTGTGCACGGGGAGTTCGCCACGGTGCGTCCCGCCGGACGGGTGCGGATCGAAAAAACTTGTGACGGGTGTCGCGCACGTCCGGCAGGGGTGCGGTGACGAACCGGAGGCATGGTGAGCCAGGGAGTGTCGACGGCGCCGCGTCCGCCGGATGTGGCAGGGTGCAGGACAGGACTGTCCTCGTCCCTGCCGGCGAGGCTCTGCTCTCCTGACGAACAGCGAGACCACGTGAGTGACGGAATGACCGGCCGGGAGACCGGCACCTCCGACGAGCCCGCCCGGAGCGCCGAGCGGCTGGCCGAGCTGCTGCGCCGCAGCGCCGCCGGGGACGAGGCCGCCTTCGCCGCGTTCTACGACGCGACGTCGTCGACGGTCTACGGGCTCGTGGTGCGGCTGGCCCGGTCCCCGGAGCTGGCCGCGGAGGTCGCCCAGGAGGTCTACCTCATGGCCTGGCAGCAGTCCGGACGCTTCGACCCGGAGCGGGGCACGGCCCTCGCCTGGCTGTGCACCATGGCCCACCGCCGCGCCGTCGACCGGATCCGGCAGAGCCAGCGCGAACGGGTCCGCGACGAGCAGTACGAGGCGCGCCAGGGGCTGACGCCGGCGGACGAGACGTGGAGCGAGGTCGAGCAGTCCCTGGACTCCCAGGAGGTCCGGGCCGGCCTCGAGCGGCTCACCGAACTCCAGCGGGAGGCCGTCCGCCTCGTCTACTACCGGGGGTACAGTCACCGCCAGGTCGCCGAGCACCTGGCCGTGCCGCTGGGGACCGCGAAGGCACGGATCCGTGACGGTCTCAACGGCCTGCGAACAGCATTGGGGGTGCAGCGGTGAACACGAGGGGCAACCATCCCTGGGAGGCCGGGGGCGACGACGACATCCACGCGAACGCGGCGCTCTACGCCGTGGACGCCCTCGAGCCCGGGGAGCGGCAGACGTTCGAGGCGCATCTGAGCCGATGCGCGCCGTGTCGCGAGGACGTGGCCGCGTTCGGAGAGGTCGGCGGGCGGCTGGCCGCCGCCGCGGCCGCGGAGCCGCCGCCGCAGCTGCGGGAGGACGTGCTCGCGGCCGTGCGCGGCACCCGGCCGGATGCCGCGGCGACGGGCGAGCCGGGACCCGGGGCCGGTGACCACGCCGGGCCCGCCGAGCCGTCCGGGGCCGCGGTGGTGTCCCTCGCGGGGCGGCGCCGTCCCCGGACCCGGTGGCTGGCCGCCGCCGCGGCAGCGGTGCTCGTCCCCGGAGCGGCCCTGGGCGGCTGGGTCCTCGGGGCGCAGACGGAGCAGCGCGAGCAGCAGCAGGTCCTCGCGCAGGAGCAGGAACGGCAGAACCGCCTCCTGGGCGCGCCCGACGTCAGGACCCACCGGCTCGAGGTCGACGGGAACCCGGCCACGCTCGTCGTCTCCGAACAGGAGGACGCGGCCATGTTCGTCGCCTCCGGCCTGCCCGGACCGGGCGAGGACCAGGAGTACCAGCTGTGGCTGATGCAGGACGACACCCCGGTCCCGGACGTGCACTTCGGGGGCGGGCAGGTGCGGGTCTGGCTCGAGGGCGACGTGCGGCAGGCCGAGGCCGTGGCCATGACGGTCGAGCCCGCCGGCGGGTCCGAGGCCCCCACGCTGCCGGTGCTCACCGCCGCGGAGATCTGACCGGGCGCGCACGGCCCGGGCGCCGGGACAGGGCGCCGACCCGGGCGACGCATGACGGCGTGGAGGGGAGGACGTCGTGAACCGGACGGGCGCCAGAGGAATCGTCGCCGCGGTCCGCGCGGTCGCGGCCCTGGCCGTGGTCGCCGCCGTTGCCGGCCAGCTGCGGGTGAGCCTGCGGTTCTGGGCCGAGCGGGGGGACCGCGACATCCCCGTGGACGTCGTCAACTTCTTCAGCTACTTCACGATCCAGACGTCCGTCCTCCACGCCGTGGTCCTCGCCGTCGGCGCGGGGCTGCTCCTCGGGCGCCGGGGGCCTGACCCCCGCTGGTACACGGGCCTGCGGGCCGCGGCCACCTCCTACGCCGTCATCACCGGCTCGGTCTACAACGCGGTGCTGCGGAGCATCCCGCTGCCGCCGGGGCTGGAGCAGCCGTGGTCCAACGAGGTGCTGCACCTGCTGGCTCCGGCCTACGCGGTGCTCGACTGGCTCCTGGCCCCGGGCCGGACTCCGATCCGGTGGCGGACCGTCGGGTGGATCGTGCTCTACCCGGTGCTGTGGGCCGGCTACACCCTGCTGCGGGCACCCCACGTGCTGGACGAGTCCACCGGCGCCCCGTACTGGTACCCCTACCCCTTCCTCGACCCCTATGCCTCCGACAACGGGTATATGTCCGTTATGGCATGGATCGGTGCCCTCGCCGCCGGGGTCACGGTCGCGGCATGTCTCGTCGTGGCCGTCTCGCGCGCCCGGCGCGCCGCCACCGGCGGAGGATCACTGCCAGAATGAGTGCATGACGGACGGATCTCCTGCGGGGGGCGCGGTGCGCGCCGGGGTGTGGGCGACGCTGGGGGAGGCCCGGACGACGCTCGAACTCGAACGCTGCGGCTTCCACTGGGTGGGCCTCGACGCCCAGCACGGGCACTTCGACGACGCCGCCGTGCGACGGTTCCTCGCCCTCCGCCACACGCCGACGGTGCCGGTGCTCGTCCGGGTCGGCGCCGACGACCCCGCACTGATCGGACGGGCCCTCGACGCAGGTGCCGACGGGGTGATCGTGCCCCTGGTGGAGGACGCGTCGCAGGCCGCGGCGGCGGTCGCCGCCGCGCACCACCCGCCGCTGGGCACCCGCAGCTGGGGCTTCCTGCCCGGTGCCCACGGCGCCGGGGCCGCCACCCCGCCACGTCCCCTGTGCGCGGTCATGATCGAGACCGGCCGCGCCCTGGCGGAGGCCGCGTCGATCGCCGCGACGCCGCACCTGGACATGGTCTTCGTGGGGCCGTTCGACCTCGCGCTGGCGCTGGGCCGCGACGTCGACGACCTGCTCGCCGACACCTCCGAGGGGGCCCCGCTGCCCAGGATCGCGCGCGCCTGCCGGGAGGCCGGGGTCCTCCTGGGCGCCTACGGCGGCTCCCCGGAGCGCTCCGCGGCGCTGCGGGCCCAGGGCGCCTGCTGGATCGCGGTGGCGACCGACTCCGGGGTCCTCCGGCTGGGGAGCGAGGCGGCACGCGCGGCACCGCCCGGCCCGGCATGAGGTCCGGCCGGCCGCACCCCCTGCGCTGGGCGCTGTCCCGGGAGCTGGTGCGCGCCTGGCTGCGCTCCTTCCGCACCAGCCGCAGCGCCCTGTACTTCCGTTTCCGGAACCGCTTCTCGACGGACTCGGTGACGGGCGACGCGCCCGTCACCGTGAGCCTCACCTCCTACGGGGACAGGATCCGAGCGGTCCACCTGGCGGTGGAGTCGATGGCGTGCGGCAGGGTCCGCCCCCGGCGGCTGATCCTGTGGCTCGACGACGTCGCCGTGGTGGCCGACCCGCCCCCGCCCCTGGCGCGGCTCGTCCGCCGGGGCCTGGAGATCCGGGCCACGGAGGACTGGGGTCCCCACAAGAAGTACTACCCGTACGTCCGGTCCCTCGACCGGCACGAGCTGCCGCTGGTCATCGCGGACGACGACGTCCTCTACGGGGAGACCTGGCTCGAGGAGCTGCTGGCCGTCCACGAGCGGCACCCCTGCGACGTCGTGGCCCACCGGGCCCACAGCATCCGCCTCGAGGCGGGCCGGATCATGCCCTACGCCACGTGGACCCCCGGTGCGAGGGCCGGGGCCTCCTTCCGCACCTTCGCCACGGGCACCTCGGGGGTGCTGTACCCCGCGCACCTGCTCGACGCGCTGCGGGAGGCCGGGACCGGTTTCGCGGCGTGCGCCCCGCGGGCCGACGACGTGTGGCTGCACGCCGTGGCGCTCCGCCACGGCGCGCGGACGCGGCCCGTCACCGACGGCCACACCGCGTACCGGCCGATCCCCAGAACGCTCTTCGGGGGCCTCCGGACCACCAATGTGCTCCGCGGCGGCAACGACATGCAGATCGCGGCCACCTATTCGGCCCCGGACGTGCGAAAGTTGTGGCAGGCACAGGTGACCGAGGGTCCCTGAGCTCGTGAGCGCGCGGTTCCCCCACCGCACGCAACGGCCGTCCCCCCGCGGCCCCGTTTCGCTCCCGTCCCCCCAGGAGTTCTCATGCCGAACGATTTCCGCCGTCCGGAACCGCTGGACCGCCAGGCCGCCCAGCCGCGGACGGACCGGTCGATCCACTTCGAGTCACCGGCCGCACTGGCCGCCCACCTGCGCCAGGACCGGCTGGCAGCCACCGGCCCCGTGCTGGTGGCCGGCCGCGCGGGCTACCGCCCCGACGGCCGCTGGCCGGGCTCGGCCCTCGAGTCGGCCCAGAACGCCCTGGCCACGGGGGTGCGCACGATCATCGAGATCGACCTGCGCGCCACCGTCGACGACCGCTGCGTGGTCCTGCACGAGGCCGTGATGGGGACCCAGAGCACCGGCGCCGGACCCGTGAGCGAGCAGTCGGCTGACTACGTGCTCGAGCAGCGTCTCGTGGACAACTACGGGGAGGTCACCGAGTACTCCGTGCGCGAGGTGGGGGACTACCTCTACTGGGCGGTGCGGGCCGGGGCGCTGCTGTGGCTGGACGTGAAGAACGTCCGCCCGGAGATGGTCGTCGACCAGGTGCGCGCCCACCGGGCCGAGGCGCAGGTCGTCGTCGGCGTCAACGGGCTCACCGAGCTGGCCGTCTACCGGCGGATCGCCCCGGACCTCGTCTACTTCGTCCCCACCCACCCCGACGGCCTGGCCACGGCCGACGACATCCGCCGTGAGGTGCCCGACCTCGACCGCGTCGTCGGGTTCGCGGGCCACTACGTCCCGGAGATGGAGACCAGCCTGCAGATGCTGGCGTGGAACGTGCCGATGCGCCTGGAGCTGCGCCGCTACGACGAGAACCTGCCGCAGGACGTCCTGGACGTGCACTACTACCGCCGGGCGGTCGAGACCGGGTTCCACATCATCTCCACCAGCCACTACCGCGAGGTGGGGCAGCTCCTGGGTCTCTCCGGCCGGGCGCCGTCGGACACCGTGCGGGACGGGCAGGCACTGCCCCGGTCGTGACGGAGGTCCGTGCGAGCACCGGGGCTCCGGGTCCCGGGTGGCGGGCGGACCGGATCCTCGCCTACGGTCGTCGGCAGGGACGGGGTTCGTCCCGACGGTCGTCGGGCCCCCGACCGCACTGACGGGCGCCACCCAGGAGGCAGAGCGTGGCCCACATCCAGCTGTTCGGCACAGGCGGCACCATCGCCTCGCGCTCCTCGGGCCACCGGGGAGCGGTCGCGACGGACACCGCCGCCGACGTCGCCCGGTCCCACTACGGGGAACTGACCGTCTCCACGCACGATCTGCTCACGACCGGCAGCTACCGGCTGGGACTCGGCGACCTGCGCACGATCGCGGAGCACGTGCGGGTGGCGCTGGACGATCCGGCGACGAAGGAGGAGCTGCTCGGCCGGATGCCCATGGGCCGCTTCGGACCCGTCGGGGACGTCGTGGGTGCCGTGCTGTACCTCGCCTCCGATTGGTCGGACATGGTGACCGGCTCTTCCCTCATGGTCGACGGAGGATGGACGGCCGCGTGAGCACCGGCGTGGTGAACGCCCCGACCCCGTGACGGGCGGCCGTACACTCGCCGCATGACGTGGACCGGGACCGTCCTGCCGACGCTGCTGGGCATCAGCGTCCTCGTCGCCGTCACCGCCGCGGCCCTGACCGTGCGCGGCGTGCCGCACCGGTTCGCCCCGGCGCTCGCCGTGCTGCGCGCCGCCGCGCAGCTGGCCGCGCTGAGCCTGGTGCTCTCCTCGGTGATCGAGCGGCTCGCCTGGGTGTGGGTCGCGCTCGCCGTGATGCTGGTGGCGGCGGTCCTCACCGCGGGAGCTCGCCTGCACGCCGGGGCACGCACCCTGCTCCGGCTGGGGATCGTCATGGTGGCCGCGGCCGGGACCACCCTGGCCATCGTCTTCCTCAGCGGGGCCGTCGCCACGGCGCCGCAGAACGTCCTGGCCGTCGGGGGCATCGTGATCGGCAACACCATGAGCATCGCCACTCTGACCGGGCGACGGTTCCGGGCCGACGTCGTGGAGCGGAGGGACGAGGTGGAGGGCTGGCTCGCCCTCGGGGCCACGCCGCGGCGGTCGACGCTCGGGATCGCCCGTCAGGCGGTCGCCGAGGCGCTCGTCCCGTCGGTGGACCAGACGCGCACCACCGGCATGGTGGTCCTGCCCGGGGCCTTCGTGGGCGCCGTGTTCGCCGGGGCCTCGCCCCTGGAGGCCGGCCGGTTCCAGCTCGTCGTCCTGGCGAGCATCCTGGCCGCCGGAGCGCTCGTGGCCGTGGGCCTCACCGAGGTCCTGGGCAAGGCTCGCACCGTGCCGACCGAGTGACCCGGACCGCCGGCAAGGGGTCAGCGCCGACCGGCGCGGACCGCCTCGTACAGGGCGGTGGGGAGCAGGCCCACCCGGTGTGCTCGCTCGACCGCCGCGAAGCCCTGCGACTCCGGCAGCTGCTCGTACGGGAAGTGGATCAGGTCGGCCGCGAGTTCCCAGTGGTCGATCATCCCGCCCGTCCACAGCTGGCAGATCTCCCACGGGGTGTCCGCGGAGAAGCTGGGGACCTCGGGCAGGACGTACTCGCCGGCGGGCACGCGCCAGGCCTCCAGCGCGCCCAGTCCCGCGGCCAGGTCGTCGAGGGTGTCGTAGTGGCCGGCCCGGTCGGCGCCCACGGTCCCGTTGCCCGTCGCCAGCTCGACGTCGAAGCCGCCCTCCGCCGCCGCGAACACCGTGGTGGGGGAGGGTTCGCCGCCCACTCCGGCGTCCAGCGGCAGCTGGGACGGCAGCCACTCCCAGCCGTCGCCGAGCTGGTCCATCTCGAGGTCCCGGTAGGCCACCCACCCGCGGGCCACGAGCAGCTCGTGGGCGTCGTCGTCCCACGTGCCCTGCAAGGCGGCATCCACGTCGAGCTCACGGGGGGCCGCCGCGGCGTGGAACTGCCGCCGCTGCTGCTTCTTCTTGGCGGCGGCCTTCTTGCGGGGCTTGCTCTTGGGCACGGTTCCTCCTGGTGCGCGGGGAGGCTCATGGCGCGCTCCCTCGGACTCCCCATGATCGCGCACGGCGGGGGATCAGCAGCGACGCCCGGCCCCTCCGTGCCGCAGCACGACGTCGAGCAGTTCCGCGGCCGCGCCGCGCACGGGGCGGTCGGGACGGCGGACCACCTGCAGGGACCGGGTCAGATCCAGGCCCTCGACGGGAACGGCCACGAGGCGGCCGTCGTCGAGCTCGTGGCGCACCGCCAGGCGCGAGAGCACGGTCGGCCGGTTCCCTGCCAGGGCGGCCGCCTTCACCGCGGCCGTGGTCCCGAGCTCCACCAGCGGCGGGACGAGCCCGGGCAGCGCCGCCTCGAGGGTCTGCCTGGTCCCCGATCCCGCCTCGCGCAGCACGAGCGGGGTCCGCCGCAGCTCCTCCGGCGGGATGCCCGTGCGCCGTGCCCAGGGGTGCCCCGGCGGAACCACCAGCACGAGCTCGTCCTCGGCGAAGGGCAGGCGTTCCAGCGTGGAGGGGACCGCGGGTCCCTCCACGAAGCCGAGCTGCACCTCGTCCGAGAGCACGGCGGCGATCACCTCCGCCGAGTTGCCGGTGGTCACCGAGACCTCGAGCTCCGGGTGGCGCACGCGCAGGGCCATGATCCACGCCGGGAGCACGTACTCGGCGACGGTCATCGACGTGGCGACGGTCGCGTGCCCGCGGCCCGCCACCGTGGCGACACCCTCCGAGAGGTTCTCCGCGGCCCGCAGCAGGTCCCCGATCCACTCCATGACCGGCGCGCCGCGCGCGGTGGTCGTCACCCCGCGCGGGGAGCGGGCGAACAGGGCCAGACCCAGGCGCGTTTCGACCGCGCGGATCCGCCGGCTCGCCGCCTGCTGGCTGATCCCCAGGGCGCGGGCCGCCGCCCCCACACTGCCCAGGCGTGCGGCCAGGTGCGCGGTCTCCAGCTCGTCGAGGGCGGGCAGGCGGGCGGAGATCGGCATGCCCGCCATGATGCCACCTCCGCCGTCACAATCAGTGGTTGTGGGTTCACCCGTTCCTGCCGTCTACCGGCCGGCCCGGGCGACGAGCACGCTGGGGAGCATGACCACGACCGCCGCCCGCCCCGCCGCCGCCCTCTCCTCGGCGCCCCCGGCGGCGGAGTACGCCGCACACCCGGCCGCACACCCGGCCGCACACCCGGCCGCCGCCGCCCGGCACGTGGGGCCACAGTGGTTCCCCGCGGCCATGGGGACGGGCATCCTCGCCACGTGCACCGAGCAGTTCGCGCCCGCGGTCCCGGTGCTGCACGCGGTGTCCCTCGCGGTGCTGCTGCTCGCGTGGGCCGTGCTCGCGGTGGTCGGCACGGCGTTCGTGCGCTCCGCCCTCCGGAGCCCCGACCGGTTCCGGGCCTCGGTCGCCGACCTGGCGGTCTTCCCCTTCTACGGGACCCTCGCGATGGGCCTCCTGGCCGTGGGCTCGGCGACGCTCGCCGTGGCCGGGCGCCACGCCCCGGAGCCGGCCACGGCCGCGGCCTGGACCCTGTGGACCGTGGGCACGCTCCTCGGCGTGTTCACGGCCCTGGTCCACCCCGTCCGGCTGCTGGCGGCGGCGCCCGCCGTGCGCGGCCGGCCCACGTTCCTGTGGGGGCTGCCCGTGGTCCCGCCCATGGTCTCGGCGGCAGGCGGAGGAGTGCTGGCCGGAACGCTGCCGCCCCGCGCCGCCACCGCGATGCTGCTGGTCTGCGCCGCCCTGTTCCTGCTCGCCCTGGGGCTCGGCACGGCCGTCTTCGCGCTGGCCTACGGCCGGCTCCTGCGCGGCCACGAGCCGCCGCTGCAGGGCTCGGCCGCCGTCTGGATCCCGCTGGGCGTCGCGGGGCAGTCCACCGCCGCCGCGAACTTCCTGCTCGTCGCGGCCGACGGCGTGACCCCGCCGGCGCTGCTCGCCGCGCTGGGCGGGCCCGTGGCCGTCCACAGCGCTCTGGCCCTGGGTCTGGGCGCCGCGGCGGGGGTGCTCGCGCTGGGGGTCACGGTCCGGGCGCTGCGCCGGGGCATGGTCTTCGGCCCGGGGTGGTGGAGCTTCACCTTTCCGGTGGGGACGATGAGCCTGGGCGCCTTCGCGTTCGGCACGGCCTTCGACCTCCCGTGGCTGGTGGCGGTCTCCGCCGTGCTCTGCGCCTGCCTGGCCGGAACGGTGGCCCTGTGCCTCGTCCGCTCCGTGCGGTCCTGGCTCCCAGGTCGCTGACCGGGACCGGTCGCTGATCGGAGCCGTCCGGAGATCGCTCTTCCGCGGGATCCGCCGTGGCCGTAGCGTGAGCGAGAACCGTTCCGCCCGTCCGACAGGAGGCCCCCGTGGAACTCGTCCCGCTGCCGCCGATCACCCGGGTCCTCGACGTGGAGACGGCCGAGGAGCTCGACGGTCTCGCCGCACGTCTGCCCGGTCCCGAGTTCGTCTGCTACCACCCGCACGGGACCGAGCACGAGGGGTACCTGGACGAGGACGGACGCCCCTGGCTGCGCGGCCGGCACGGCGCCGGGAAGCGGGCCGTGCTCGACGTCATCCGGCCCCCCTTCCGCGTCGCGGCCCCGGTCGCCCCTCCCGTCACCGTCCACGACGAGACGCAGGTGACCTGCTCGGTGCTGCACACTTCCGAGGAACTGGCGGCCTACCGGAGCCGGTTCGCCGCCGCGGAGGGCGGCACCGACGCCGAGCACCAGGCCCACGCCGTCGACGGCCGTGGCAGGCACTGGACCCTGGTCGCGACCGAGGGCGGGACGACGGTGCGCGCCTGCCGCTTCCGCGGCGAGGCGGACGGGGTGACGTTCGCCGAGGCGGTCCTCCTGGAGGACGGGGCGCTGCCCCTGCCCGTCACCGTCGTGGAGATCGACTAGACCCGGGCCGAGGCGCGGCGCGGCGGTCCCGGAGACCGGTCTGGTGTTCGTGCGCTACCGCTGCGAGCTGGTCTCCGGCGGCACGTTCCAGAACATGGAGGCGATCACGGTGCGCAACGGACGCGTGGTGGACGTCCAGGTCTATTTCGGGGGACCCCCGCAACCGTAGACTCCGAGCACCACCGACGCCCAGGAAGGCTCCCCATGAAGCACTACCTGCTCAGCATCGAACAGCCCGACGGCGGCCCCGCCGACCCTGCCGTCCTTGAACCGGTGATGCGCGACGTCGCCGCCTTCAACGAGGAGCTCAAGGCCGCCGGCGCCTGGGTCTTCGCCGGGGGCCTGGATCGTGCCGAGGCCTCCGTGGTCGTGCGTTTCCACGGCGGCGACGTCGTCACCACGGACGGACCGTACGAGCGGGAGGACGAGCACGCGGGCGGGATCTGCATCGTGGCGGCGCCCGACTACGACGCCGCCATCGAGTGGGGCCGGAAGCTGGCGCGGGCCACGACCCTGCCCGTGGAGGTGCGCGAGTTCCAGGGGGAGCCGGACGAGCACCTGCCGTAGCCGGCCGGGCGGGCGCGACGGCGTTCACCCACCGTCCGGTCACGGGTGAGGACAGGATGGTTCCCGCAGCAGCGGGCCGGC
Source organism: Kocuria rhizosphaerae (assembly GCF_044462265.1). Taxonomy (NCBI): domain Bacteria; kingdom Bacillati; phylum Actinomycetota; class Actinomycetes; order Micrococcales; family Micrococcaceae; genus Kocuria; species Kocuria rhizosphaerae. The sequence continues at coordinate 1,103 of NZ_JBISWL010000017.1, read as the reverse complement.
GTGGACGGGGCCGGCCCCATCGGGGCGGCCGTTCCGGGAAGGCCGCCCTCCGACACCGTTGCCGGGCAACCCCGGCGTGAGGAGGAGCCGAGATGCCCGACGGCAGACGGCAGTGGATGCCCACCGACCAGTGGGCGGTGCGGGAGAACCTGCGGGAGTTCATCGACCACCTGACGGAGATGGGATACACGGTGCCCCACGGGCACGAGGAGGACCCGGACCTCATCGATCCCGGGGCCTCGGCGGTGGAGACCTGGCGGGAGGACTATCCCTACGACGAGCTGATGACCCGCGACGAGTACGAGCTGGAGAAGTACAAACTGCAGATCGAGCTGCTGAAGTTCCAGTACTGGGGCCAGGACCGCGACCTCAAGCACGTGGTCGTCTTCGAGGGCCGGGACGCGGCCGGCAAGGGCGGGACGATCAAGCGCTTCACCGAGTACCTCAACCCGCGGGCGGCACGGGTGGTGGCGTTGACCCGTCCCTCGGACCGCGAGGCGGGGCAGTGGTACTTCCAGCGCTACGTCCGCCACCTGCCCACGGCCGGGGAGATCGTGCTCTTCGACCGGTCCTGGTACAACCGTGCTGTCGTGGAGCCGGTGATGGGCTTCTGCACCCCGGAGGAGTACGGGACGTTCATGGCCCAGGCCCCGGTCTTCGAGCAGATGCTCGTGGACTCGGGGATCCACCTGACGAAGCTCTGGTTCTCCGTCACCCAGCAGGAGCAGCGCACCCGGTTCGCGATCCGGCAGATCGACCCGGTGCGCCGCTGGAAGCTCTCGCCCAACGACCTGGCCTCGCTGGACCGGTGGGAGGACTACACGGAGGCGAAGGAGGAGATGTTCCTGCGCACCGACACCGACCACGCCCCGTGGATCTCGATCAAGTCCAACGACAAGAAGCGGGCACGGATCAACGCCCTCCGCTTCTTCCTGGACCAGTTCGACTACGAGGACAAGGATCCCGATGTGGTGCGTCCGGCGGACCCCCTGATCGTGCACCGCGGCCGCGAGGCGGTCGGGGACTGACGTCCTCCGGCGGGCACGTCCCGACCCCCGGGCCGTCGAGGGGACGCGCTCGACGCCACGGCACGGCCGGCCCGG
>NZ_JBISWL010000016.1:0-37373 GCF_044462265.1 Kocuria rhizosphaerae | reverse complement strand
CCTGGTTGTCGATTCTAGGGGTGGCGGGGGGACAAGCCCAAAGAACGACGACGACGCCGTGGCGCGCTCAGCGCTCCAGCCGGCAGGACTCGACCCCCGCGGTGGTGGCGAGGTTCGTGGTCCGCAGCGCCACCCGGTGGGAGCTGGTCCCGCCCTCGCCGAGCCGTTCCGCGGGCACGGCACCGATGGTGACCTCCGTCCAGCCGACCACGGCGAAGTCCTCGTTGAGCGCCCGCACGGCACAGGTCACGACGTCGTCGGGCCGCTTGGTGAGCTCGAAGTCCGCGGTGGCCCGGGCCTCCGAGAGCACCTCGAAGCTCACGTCCTGGAACGTCGGTTCGCGCTGCTGCGCGCTGAGGATCCACACGGCGACCGCGGCCGCGAGCAGGGTTCCCAGCACGGCCAGCCCGGCCCAGCCGCGCGGCCCGAACCGGTGGGCGGAGCGGCCCGTCCCGTAGCGGGTCCGGAGCAGGTCAGGGGAGTCGGTGGACACGGCGGCCTCCGGTGTGTGGGGAGTCACGGCGGACGTCTCGGTGCGGCGCACGTCGAACGTCTCGGCGGATCTCCGGGGGCGTCTCGGGGAACGGAGGGGCGGCGCCCGGCGCCGCGCGGCCACTGTAGCGGAGCCCCCTGGGAGCTTCCCGGGGGCGGGGGTTGCGACGGGGACGCGTAAAATGGTGCGCGGTCCGTGCTCCCGCCGGCCGTCTCCCCGTTCCCCAGCCCGTTCCGGAAGGACCCCCACGAGTGACCTCCCTGTCCCAGATGCGCCTGCTGGCCGTCCACGCCCACCCCGACGACGAGTCGAGCAAGGGTGCGGCGACCATGGCCCACTACGTCCAGCAGGGTGCGGAGGTCATGGTCGCCACCTGCACCGGCGGGGAGCGCGGCTCCATCCTCAATGCGGAGATGGACGGCCACCCCCACGCCGAACGGGACCTCACCGGCCTGCGCCGCCAGGAGATGGCCCGGGCGGCCGCCGCGCTCGACGTCCGGCACCGGTGGCTCGGCTTCATGGACTCCGGCCTGCCCGAGGGGGACCCCCTGCCGCCGCTGCCCTGGGGCTGCTTCGCCCTGCAGCCGCTCGAGCGCGCCGCGGCGCCGCTCGTGCGGCTCGTGCGCGAGTTCCGGCCGCACGTGATCCTCACCTACGACGAGAACGGCGGCTACCCGCACCCCGACCACATCCAGACCCACAACATCTCCGTGGAGGCCTTCCGCGCCGCCGGTGACCCCGACCGGTACCCCGGACTGGGCGAGCCCTGGACCCCGCTGAAGCTCTACTACGACCGGGCGTTCAACCTGGAACGGTTCGTGGCGCTCCACGAGGCCCTCGAGGAGCGCGGGCTGCAGTCCCCGTACGCGGCCCGGATCGCGGCGTGGCAGGAGACCGACCCCGAGGGCCACCGCGCGCCGGTGCCCCGCCACGAGACCACGACCAAGATCGAGTGCCCGCACACCTTCACCCGTCGCGACGACGCCCTGCGCTGCCACCGCACCCAGGTGGCCCCGGACGGCATGTTCTTCGCCGTCTCCGCGGACCTGCAGGCGACGGTCTGGCCCTGGGAGGACTACGTCCTGGCCGAGGCCCGGGTGGAGACCGAGCTGCCCGAGGACGACCTGTTCGCCGGGATCGTGGGCTGACCGAGGAGATGACCGCCGTGCCGAACGTGCTGACCGTGATCACCCTGCTGCCCGGGATGGCGCCCAACCCGGTGGACGAGGGCTCCCTCCGCCCCGGTCTGGACCCGAGCCAGGTGACCCCCGGGATGATCGGGTTCCTCATGTCCCTGCTGCTGGCAGGGGCCGTGATCCTCCTGGCGCTCGACTTCAACCGCCGCAGCCGGCGGCTGCGCTACCGGGCGGAGTACGCGGAGCGCCGGGCGGCCGAGGAGCGGGTGGGCGGCTACGCCGACCGGCCCGCTCCGGCAGGAGAGTCCGGTGCCGTCCACGAGCCCGCTCCGGCAGGAGAGTCCGGTGCCGTCGACGACCCCGGTGCCGCGGCGGCGCCCGGGCGAACCGGGGCCCCCGGGACCTCCCGGCCCACGGCCGCCGGCGGACCGGACGCGTCGGCGGCCGACGAGGAGCCGGCGCCGCCGCCCGGCCGGAGGTCCGCCCGGCGCGGCTGAGACAGGCGCCGCGGGGACGGGCGGGACCGGGACGGGCCCGCCCGCAGCCCGGCCCCGCAGGAGCCGAGAGCAGAGAAGCATCCCGTGCCCAACCGACTGACCGGACAGTCCTCCGCCTGCCTGCGCCGGCACGCCGACAACCCCGTGGACTGGCGGCCCTTCGCCGACCGGGCCTTCGCCGAGGCCGCCCGCCGGGAGGTGCCCGTAGCCCTCTGCGTCGGCCGCGCGGCCTGCCGCTGGTGCCACGAGGTGGAGCGGTCGACGGCTGTTCGTGGGAATTGACGAAGCCGCAGGTCAAAGCGGGTTGCATGGTCGGTGCCGGTTCACCGGTGATCGGCGCTGGACACGGATTCCGTGGTTTCGTGTATCACGGTCCTGCATCACTCAGGCGTCTCCGCTACATGTCAGGCCTCCTGACGGATTCCGATAACGTGTCAGATTTATCTGGAATTCTTGACATGTCGCACGGATGTGTCGAAGGAGCCGACCCGTGTCCTGGAGCCCCGACGTCCCCTTCGACGATCTACCGCCGCTGCCGCCGGCCGGCCTCGACCTGGAGCCCAAGCCCGTGCTCAAGGCCACCGTCGAAGCCCGAACGGCGCTGGCGACACTCGCCCAAGCCCGTCAACTGTTGCCGAACCCCCACATCCTGATCCACGCCGTCCCGCTGCTCGAGGCACAGGCCAGCTCCGAGATCGAGAACATCGTGACCACGGCCGACGAGCTGTTCAAGCACGTGGACTCGGGTGGGGGCGACCATGCCACCAAGGCGGCACTGCGCGACCGGAGCGCGCTGTTCGCGGGGGTCGAATCGATCAGGAGCCGTCCGCTGACCGCGGCGACGGCTGCTCGAATCTGCTCCGAACTACAGGGTCGGGACATGCCTGTTCGCTCGGTGCCGGGCACGCGCATCGCCAACCCGACCACGCGGGAGATCCTGTACGCGCCACCCGAGGGAGCCGAGCTCATTCGCGAGAAGCTCTCGGCGTGGGAGCACTTCGTCCACGCCGAGGACGAGCTTGATCCGCTCGTCCGCATGGCGGTGGCCCACTACCAGTTCGAGGCGATCCACCCGTTCCACCACGGCAACGGACGCACCGGCCGCGTCATCAACATCCTGATGCTGATCGAGGCGGGCCTGCTGCGTGACCCGATCCTCTATCTTTCGCGCGCGATCATCGCCCGCAAGAACGACTACTATCGACTCCTGCGAGGGGTGACGGCCGAAGACGCGTGGATCGACTGGATCCTCTACATGCTCGACATTGTCCGCGAGTCCGCAACGTCGACGACGCAGAAGATCGGAGCCATCCGCACGTGTCAGGAGGACATCGCCGAGCGAGCTCGCGCTGCCACTCCGGGTGGACGAGACGCACAGTTCTTGGCCGTCCTGTTCGAACGGCCCTACTGCCGCATCAACTCCGTCGCCGACCGATGCGACGTCTCCCGTCAGACCGCGTCGACCTGGTTGCACGCCCTGGTTCACGTAGGCCTCCTCAGGGACGTCAAGGTCGGCCGAGAACGCCTCTTCGTGAACGACGAGCTCCTGGACGTGTTGACACGCCCTGAATGGGCTCGTGGCCGGTGTCATCAGCTCCGGGCCTGACGCCACGCCTCGGCCTGCTCGGGCTCGAACCAGAAGAGCAGTCGACGTGTGCCGGTGTAGCCCTTCGGGTACTCCTGGCGGCTGACCTCGAACGGCCACACGTGGCCATCGCTGTCGGGAAACGCCTTGCGAGTGAACTTGCCGAACCAGCGAAGAGCGACGTTGATCTCTTCGGCGGTGATCGTCGTTCCCGACGCGGTGATGCTGGTGGCCAGGTCTGGGATCTCGATCGCAAAGTCGCGGCCCGTCGGAAGGTGATCCATCACGGCCACCATGCGGTTGCTCGAGACGACTCCCTTGTTGATGAGGTCGGCGTAGAGCTCGCTGGTCCACACGGGATGCGGGCCGGTCCGGGTTCGACGGCCCTCGGGATCGTCTTCGCTGTGCGTCGACCCCGCGTGCGCGGAGGACTGCTGGTCGCCGACGGCCGTACGGTCCGCGGCGGGGGTCGTGCCGGACTCGGCGGCGTACAGAGTTGCCAGAAGGCTCGTGACCTGAGGGACGAACCGGGGCGGGACTGGCATGGCCACGAATGTGTCGGCCGGGTCCGTGTTGCCATCAGCGGGGTTGAATCCGAATGCATTGCTCACGATTCTGCTCCTTCGGGGTTGACTCGTTGTGCGTGAATCTAGCATACCCGTTAGAAATACAATAGCCCCGTTAATTTGAGAATCGTCGGGTCGAACCAGACTGACGGGTAGATCCAGGCAGATCGCCGACGTCGCCTCGGCGTGGAGAGCAGGTCCGTGACGGTCCGCTCTTCCCGGTCAGGCGCGACGAGCGCGTCCGACGGCCAGCGCGGCCGAGGCGAGCGGTGATCATGCCGAGACGATCCGCCTCTGGCGGAACATCTTCGGCGACGAGTTCCCCTCCTACGGCTGACGTCGTCCTGTCGACGGCAGGTGCAGCCGTGCGCAACCCCGGTCGTTCGCCGAAGGCACGTGTCCAGACGGTGTTACAGATCGGCGAGCTTCCCGACCGAGTCGCGAAGTGCGTCCTCGCCGGCGCGGACGTAGTGGTGGAGAACGGTGGTGAGCTGGTCGCCGAGGTGCTGCGCGACGACCTCCCACGACTCGGCCGGACCCTCGTGGAACCACTCGGTCGCGGCGTCGCGGCATCGTGGCGGAGATGGCGGTAGATGATCGTGCGCGGTCAGGCGTTGTCGGGGTCGCTGTGCTCCACTCACGCGCCCATGCGGTGCCGGCGCTCGTCGTGCCTCTCGGGCTTCACCGGACCCCGGCAGCCCGCCTGACCGCGTGGGATGATCCTTGAGCCGTTGACGTAGCCACGGTCGAAGAAGACGTCGACCGCGTGGAGCCCGTCCTGTTCGCCGAGCCGCGGGCCACCGGACCCTGCCACGCGGATCTTGGTGCCGTACAGCGGCAACCCGGTCATCAGTGGGTCGGTGGGTTCGGAGCCGCATGGCGTGTCGGCAGCGTCCCCATCGCCGTCACCTGCCGGTTCCCCGGACGGAGACGCGGGTCGACGTGCAGTGCCGTCGCACCGCGGAGGACACTTGCCGTTCCGGTCTCCCATCCGTCCAGCGGGTCGATGCTGCGGTCGAGCCGACCCAGCCGCCGGGCGACCGTGCGCATCGAAGCGACTGGGCCGCGCAGGTCCTCGCGGCCACGGGCGGAGAAGATCGTCCCCGCGCCCTGCTCCATGACCGTGCGGCTGTGCTGGACGCGCCAGGTCGTCACCGGCACGTCGCCGAGGCTCGGCAGGAGGTGGGCGTTGAGCCGGGACCCGGGCTGCTCCGTCGTGCGCGGCTTGCCCTGCGCGAGCAGCCAGGGCTTCTTCCGGCTGGCCACCGACGTCCTCCTGCGCTGGACGAGCGGAGTCGCGTCAGGCTTCCGAGGATCTCGTTCGGGTATCACTCTCGTGCATCAAGTCGACGAGAATGACGCACGTGCCACCCGTCGGGAGACAGAGGAACGGCCGAGCGCCTCGCCCGCGCGACCGGTCCTCACCTGCTCCAACATGCGGCCGATCCGGTGGATGGGGAGTGGGCCTCGATGCGTTCGAGGAAGCGGGACGCCGTGAACCACCGATCCTCCTCTTGATCGGCTGCGCGGCCTGCCACGGGTGCCCTGTGATGGTCCGGAAGTCCTTCGAGGAGCCCGAGGCCGTGGCCTGGCTCAACGAGCACGTCGTCCCGGTCGAGGTGGACGGGGAGGAGCGGCCCGACGGGGACGCCAGCTGCATGGCGGCCACCCGGCCGGCTGCAGATCGGTCAGGGCGGGCCGCTCAGGAGCTGAGCACCGCGAGCAGGATGGCCGCGTAGTGCAGCAGGAAGCCCAGCACGGTGCAGACGTGGAAGACCTCGTGGAAGCTGAACACCTCGGGCAGCAGCCGGGGCCGGCGCGTGCCGTAGGCCACGGCGCCGGCGATGTACACGATCCCGCCGGCCGCCGTGAGCGCGGCCGCCGCCGGACTCGCCTGCCAGAAGTGCGGCAGGTAGAGGACCGCCAGGCCGCCGAGCACCACGTACAGCGGCGTGTAGAGCCACCGCGGGGCCAGGGTCCACAGCAGCCGGAACAGCACGAGCCCCGCCGCGCACGCCCAGATCACGGTCAGCAGCACCCGGGACTGCGCCGGGGCCAGCAGCGCCACGGACAGCGGGGTGTAGGTTCCGGCGATGAGCAGGGCGATGTTCGAGTGGTCCAGGCGGCGCAGCACCATGTGCAGCCGCCGGGGCCAGTACGCACGGTGGTAGATCGCCGAGACCCCGAACAGCAGGATCCCCGTCACGCCGTAGACCGCGCAGGCCACCCGCAGCTCGGTGCCGGGGGCCAGCAGGATCACCACGAGCCCCAGGGCGACGACGACCGGCGTGAAGCCGGCGTGGATCCAGCCGCGCCACGCGGGCTTGCGCTCCGCCAGGTGCTCGAGCCCGTGCTCCACAGCGTCCCCGAGGCGCCCCGCGGCCCGGCGTGCCGCTCCGTGCGACTGCTCCATCCTGTGTCCTTCCCGCCTCCGGCGTGGAGTCCCGGCCGGTCTCCCACCGGGTAGTTTAGGAGGCGTCCCCGCGCACCGTCCGGGGCCGTGGCCGCGAGAGCGTCCGGGGCCGTGGCCGTGAGAGCGTCCGGGGCCGTGGCCGCGAGAGCGTCCGGGGCCGTGGCCGCGCGGGGCGCGCGACCATGTCCGCCACCGCGAGAGAGACTTCGGGAGGAACCAGCGATGCCCAAGCCACGGCCGCTCTACCGGTTCTACGAGCGCCGGCTCGCCGCGGGTCTCGACACGGAACGGCTGCCCCAGCACGTGGGCGTGCTCGTGGACGGCAACCGGCGGTGGGCGCGCCAGTTCGGGGCCTCGACCGCGGACGGGCACAAGGCCGGGGCGGAGAAGATCGTCGAGTTCCTGGGCTGGTGCCGGGAGCTCGACATCCAGGTCGTCACGCTCTACATCCTCTCCACCGAGAACCTCAAGCGCCCGGCGGCGGAGCTGGAGCCTCTGCTCGAGATCATCTCCGACCTGATGGACACGCTCACCGCGTCGGGGATCTGCCGGGTCCAGCCGGTGGGCGCCCTGGAGATGCTGCCGCCGCGGCTCGCCGCCTGCCTCGCCGACCTCACCGAGCGCACCGCCCACAACACCGGTCCGCACCTGAACATCGCCGTCGGCTACGGGGGCCGGCAGGAGATCGTCGACGCGGTGCGGGAGGTCCTCACCGAGGCCCTCGACGCCGGCGAGGACGTGCGGGAGCTCGCCCAGCGGCTGTCCGTGGAGGACATCTCCGAGCACCTCTACACCCGCGGTCAGCCGGACCCGGACCTGCTGATCCGCACCTCGGGCGAGCAGCGGCTCTCCGGGTTCCTCATGTGGCAGTCCGCCTACAGCGAGTACTACTTCTGCGAGGCCCTGTGGCCGGACTTCCGGCGCGTGGACTTCCTGCGGGCGCTGCGCGACTACGCCTCCCGCCAGCGCCGCTTCGGCGGCTGACCGCGACGTCGTCGCTGGCAATTTCCCCGCCGTTCACCGTTTCGGCTCGCGTGCCGGGTGCGCTCTGCGTACGTTGTCCTCAGGCGGACGGCGCGGACGCCGCCCGCCGGACCGAGGAGGAAGGGCCGTCATGAGCATCGCTGACAACCAGGAGCGCATCGTCGACATCTCCGCCCCCCTGGGGGCCGCCGCCGGCCGGCAGGCCGGCGTGCGCTCCTACGTGATCGACACCTCGGTCCTGCTCTCCGACCCGCGGGCGATCCTGCGCTTCGCCGAGCACGAGGTGATCCTGCCCGTCGTCGTGATCACCGAGCTGGAGGGCAAGCGGCACGACCCGGAGCTCGGCTACTTCGCCCGGCAGGCGCTGCGCCTGCTCGACGACCTGCGCGTGGAGCACGGCGGGCTCAACCGGCCGGTGCCGCTCGGCGACCAGGGCGGCAGCCTGGCCGTGGAGCTCAACCACATCTCGGACACGGTCCTGCCCGTGAGCTTCCGGCTCAAGGACAACGACTCGCAGATCCTCGCGGTCGCCTCGAGCCTCGCGAAGGAGGGCAAGGACGTCTGCATCGTCTCCAAGGACCTCCCGATGCGCGTCAAGGCCTCCGCACTGGGCCTCGAGGCCGAGGAGTACCGGGCCGAGTGGGTCGGCTCCGACGTCGAGTGGTCCGGCACCGCCGAGCTCGACGTCCCCGACGACGTCGTCGACCGGCTCTACGACGGGGAGGCGGTCGTGGTCCCCGGCACGGAGGGCCTGCCGGCCAACACGGGGCTGACCCTGCACTCGGTGCGCGGCAGCGCCCTGGCGCGGGTCCGCGCCGACGGCGCCTCCCGGGTGGTGCGCGGGGACCGGGACGTCTTCGGGGTCAACGGACGCTCCGCGGAGCAGCGCCTGGCGATCGACCTGCTCCTGGACCAGGAGGTCGGGATCGTGTCCCTGGGCGGGCGCGCCGGCACCGGCAAGTCCGCGCTCGCCCTGTGCGCGGGTCTCGAGACGGTGATGGAGCGCCGCGAGCACCGCAAGGTCATGGTCTTCCGCCCCCTCTACGCGGTCGGGGGCCAGGAGCTGGGATACCTGCCCGGCTCGGAGGAGGAGAAGATGAACCCCTGGGGCCAGGCGGTGTTCGACACCCTCGGCGCGCTGGTCTCCCAGGAGGTCGTGGAGGAGGTCCTCGACCGCGGAATGCTCGAGGTCCTGCCGCTGACGCACATCAGGGGCCGCTCCCTGCACGACGCGTTCGTCATCGTGGACGAGGCGCAGTCCCTCGAGAAGAACGTGCTGCTCACCGTGCTGTCCCGCATCGGCCAGAACTCCAAGGTCGTCATGACCCACGACGTCGCCCAGCGGGACAACCTGCGGGTCGGCCGCCACGACGGGGTGACCGCCGTGGTCGAGGCCCTCAAGGGACGGCCCCTGTTCGGGCACGTGACGCTCACTCGTTCCGAGCGCTCGCCGATCGCCGCGCTCGTCACGGAGGTGTTGGGCGACCTGGAGAGCTGACCCGCCCGGCCGCCCCCGGCCGTCCTCGTCCCGCCCGGCCGAGTGCACAGCTGATGTCGTTGTCCACGGCGGTGCAACAACGGCAACAGCTGTGCAGTCAGCGCGGGGAGGGCTGCGGGGAGGGCGTGGGGAAGGAGCCGGCGGGGGGCGGGGGGAGGCAGAGCGGGGCGTGCCGGCGGGGCCGTCGTCGACGGCTCAGGGGCCGACGTGCCAGGGCAGGTGCCTGCTGACGTCGGTGAGGTCCAGGGTCACGGAGGTGAAGAGGTCGTCGACGAAGTACGCGTCGACGGCCTCGATCGCCACGTCGTGACCCGAGCCCGCAGACGGTCCCTCGAGCACCTCGGAGCGGACGCAGATCGCCGTCTGCTCGTCGACGAGCACGTGGGTTCGCGCCGGTGCGAGGGGGTGCCCCGGCGTCGCCGCCTCGTAGGCGGGTCCGGGGGTCACGACGGCGCCGCGCACGCGCCGGCCGTGGTGGTTGCCGGGGCGCACGTCCTCGATCGTGCACGGCCGCCGCTCCGGCAGGTACGGCGGCACGGGGGCGTTCCCGGCGAGCTCGACAGGATCGAGGATCGCCTGCCACCGTCCGCCGCCGAAGACCGGCTCCCCGTAGGCGGCCTCCGGCCGGCGCTCCACCAGGCCCGAGTCGGTGTAGACCGGGGCCACGAGGGAGGGCTCGAGCAGCCACGAGACCGAGGTGGAGGTGACGTAGAAGTCGTCGCGCGAGCGCTGCAGGGTGGTGGCGGTGTACAGCGGGGAGCGGTCGAGCGCCTCGACGCGCAGATCGGAGGGCCGGCGCACCCAGGCCCGGACCGGTTCCGGGGACTCGCCCTCGCCCGTGGCCGGCCAGGACAGGACGAAGCGCACCGTGTCCCAGCGCCACGGCGAGGACCGGCACAGGGCGGCGAACTCGTCCTGGTCGGTGGGCGCGGGCACGGGGGAGCGGGGCATGGCCCCAGTCTAGGGAGGGGAGCGCGTCCACAGCCCGGGACCGCCCCGGGGGGCCGGCCGCTACGATGCCCGGTGTGGTGGCCTTCCTGACGGAGCAGTTCGCCCGCGGCGACGTCGCGGGGCTGTCGGCGGCCGCGCTCACGGCCGTGGCCCTCGCCGTCCTCGTGCTCGCCTGCGCCTGGCTGTGGCGGACCGACGTGCGGGAGCACCGGCTGCCGGGCCGGGTGGTGCGCCCGCTCTACCCGGTGTGCGGCATCCCGCTGGCCGGCGCCGCCCTGGTGGGCGGGGAGCCCGTCCGGCTGCTGTGGATGCTGTGGGGCCTGGTCCTCGTGGGCGGGCTCTACGTCCTGCTGCGGCTCCTGCACCCCGCCGGGATGGGCATGGGTGACGTCCGGCTCTCGGGGCTGCTGGGGATGTGCCTCGGGTTCGCGTCCGTGTGGCACGCCGTGCTCGGGGCGGTGGCCGGGTTCGTCGTGGGCGGCCTGGCGGCGGCCGTGCTGCTGGCCGTGGGCCGGGCCGGTGCCGGCTCGAGGGTCGCCTTCGGCCCCGCGATGATCTCGGGGGCGCTGGGCGTGCTGCTGCTGCTGTGAGACGGTCGGTGTGCCGGACTGCCAGAATGGGGCGGGACACCGCCGCCCGGACAGCGGGACACCGCCCACGGACAAGGAGACCGCATGCCGACCCCCGACTTCGTCCTGGCGCTGCGGCGCAAGATCGGCCACGACCTGCTGTGGCTGCCCGCCGTCACGGCCGTGGTGCTGCGCGAGGACGGCCGGGTGCTGCTGGCGCGGCGCAGCGACAACGGCAACTGGGGACTCGTGAGCGGCATCGTGGAACCCGGCGAGGAGCCCGCGGTCACCGCCGTGCGGGAGTGCCTCGAGGAGACGGGCGTCGTCGTCGCCGTCGAGGAGCTCGTGGCCGTCACGGCCGGCGATCCCGTGCAGTACCCCAACGGTGACCGGTGCCAGTTCCTGGACCACACGCTCCGCTGCCGTTACGTGTCGGGGGAGGCCCGGGTCAACGACGACGAGTCCCTCGAGGTCGGCTGGTACTCCCCGGACGCGCTGCCGCCCATGCCGGCGCACCAGCTCGCCCGCTTGCGCAGGGCCTGGGACCGGGCACTCCCGCCGGCGACCGAGGAGGACCGGGTCACCGAGCAGGCGGCGGGGGGTCGCATCCAGCCCCTCGAACGCCGCGAGAGGTCGCATCCGCACGGGAAAGTGTGACAGTTCCGTGCAGATGCGACCCCTCGGCGTGGGGAGGGCGCGGGAGGCGACTCCTCGTGGGGCGGTGAAACGGGTCAGGCGTTGGGGCCCGTCATGGTGGTCACGTCCAGGGCCCGGTCCAGCTGCTCCTCGGTGAGCGAGCCGTTCTCCACGTAGCCCAGGGCGACGGTGGCCTCGCGCACGGTCATCTTGTTCGCCACGGCGTGCTTGGCGATCTTGGCGGCCGCTTCGTAGCCGATGGCCTTGTTGAGCGGGGTGACGATCGACGGCGACGCCTCGGCGAGGAAGCGGCAGCGCTCCTCGTTGGCCTCGAGCCCGTCGATCATCTTCTCCGCCATCACGCGGGAGGAGTTCGCGAGCAGGCGGATCGACTCCAGCAGGTTGGAGGCCATGACCGGGATGCCCACGTTGAGCTCGAAGGCGCCGTTGGTGGAGGACAGGGACACGGTGGTGTCGTTGCCGATCACCTGGGCGCAGACCTGGATCGTGGACTCGCAGATCACCGGGTTGACCTTGCCGGGCATGATCGAGGAACCGGGCTGCAGGTCGGGGATGAGGATCTCGCCCAGCCCGGTGTTCGGGCCGGAGCCCATCCAGCGCAGGTCGTTGTTGATCTTCATGTAGCTGTAGGCGACGGTGCGCAGCTGCCCGGAGGCCTCCACGAGACCGTCACGGTTGGCCTGGGCCTCGAAGTGGTTGCGGGCCTCGGTGATCGGCAGGCCCGTCTCCTCGGCCAGCAGCTCGATCACGCGGGCGGAGAAGCCGGCCGGGGTGTTGATCCCGGTGCCCACGGCGGTGCCGCCGAGGGGGACCTCGGCCACGCGCGGCAGGGAGGACTCGACGCGCTCGATGCCGTAGCGCACCTGGGCGGCGTAGCCGCCGAACTCCTGGCCGAGGGTGACCGGGGTCGCGTCCATGAGGTGGGTGCGCCCGGACTTCACGATGTCCTTGAACTGCGCGGCCTTGCGCTCCAGGGACTCGGCGAGCCGGGTCATGGCGGGGATCAGGTCGTTGACGAGCGCCCCGGTGACGGCGACGTGCACCGACGTCGGGAAGACGTCGTTGGAGGACTGTGAGGCGTTGACGTGGTCGTTGGGGTGGACCTCGACGTCCGACCCCTCGAGCGCGCGGTTGGCGAGGGTCGCCAGCACCTCGTTGGTGTTCATGTTGGAGGACGTGCCGGAGCCCGTCTGGAAGACGTCGATCGGGAAGTGCTGGTCGAACTGCCCCGTGGCGACCTGGTCGGCGGCGGCGGCGATGGCCCGGGCGCGCTCGTCGTCGAGCACCCCCAGCTCCGCGTTCGCCAGGGCCGCGGCCTTCTTGATCTGCGCCAGCGCGACGATGTGCTGGGGCTCCAGCGTCTTGCCGGAGATGGGGAAGTTCTCGACCGCCCGCTGCGTCTGGGCCCGGTAGAGGGCGTCCGCGGGGACGCGGACCTCGCCCATCGTGTCGTGCTCGATGCGGTACTCGGTGGTTTCTGCCGTGGTGTGTGCCATGGCGTCAGTCTAGGTCAGCCGCGCGGACCGTCCGGCACGGTCACCCGCCGGTCCCCGGCCCGGCGGCCCGGCCGGGGACCGGCGGTGCCGGTCAGCGGCCGGGCAGCCAGGTCCCGTGCCCGTGGACGAGCTCGGCCTGGCCGTCGGCCAGGTGGTAGAAGACGCCGACGACGGCGACGTCGCCGTTGGAGACCGCGTCCGCGATCACGCGGGACTGCTCGATCAGCCGGGACGCCGTCTGGCGGGTGTGCTCCACGACCGCCGAGTTGACGTCCTGGTGGCCCTGCCGCTGGGTGTCCAGCACGGAGGGCATGATCCGCTCGATGAGGTCCCGCTGGAAGCCGCGCGGCATCTGCCCGGAGCCGGTGACGCTGTGGGCGGCGCTCACGGCCCCGCACGAGTCGTGGCCCAGCACCATGATCAGCGGCGTGCCGAGGTTGGCGACCGCGTATTCGAGCGAGCCGAGCACGGCGTCGTCGATGACCTGGCCGGCGGTGCGGATCACGAATGCGTCCCCGAGGCCGAGGTCGAAGATGATCTCGGCGGCCAGGCGGGAGTCGGAGCAGCCGAAGATGACCGCGAACGGGTTCTGCCGGTCGGCCAGGGCCTGCCGGCGGGACGCGTCCTGGTTCGGGTGCAGGGACTCGCCCGCCACGAACCGGGCGTTGCCCTCGCGCAGCCGTTGCCAGGCGGCGGCGGGGGTGGACGGGGTGGCGGTGTGGGTCTCCTGGGTCATGGCTGCTCCGTCGGTCGTGGGGCGGGGGTCTCGGTGAGGTCCTCGGCCACGGCGGCCGCGAGGTGGTCCAGTTCGGCCGCGGGCGCGTCCCCCCGCAGGACGAGGGTGGAGCCCTCCAGCTCGCCGGTGTACACGGTCAGCGCCTCCTGGTTCGGGGAGGCGTCGCGGACGTGGACGTCCCAGGTCACGCCGCCCGCCTCACGGGTCGAGGTCGCGGGGATCGTCTCGGCCTGCTGGGCCAGCCACGTCGGGTTGGCGAGCGAGGTCTGGACGACGACCACGAAGCCGCCCTGCGGCGTCACCCAGCCGAGCTCCCAGTAGGGCACGCCCTCGGCGGCGCCGGGGTTCCACCGGGCGTAGTTGGCGGTCCAGTCCTCCCCGGGCTCCGGCACCACGGGTGGGAAGGGGGACTGGTCGGCCACGTGGGAGGCCTCCTGCGCGACGTCGACGTCCGGGCGGTAGGGCTGGGCGTCGGGGCGCGGCTGGAGCCACACGAACGGCAGGACGAGCAGCAGCAGCACGGCCATCGAGATGACCATTCCCTGCACGGGGGCGTTGAGGCGCCGCGCCTGCTGCTCGGTGATCCGCGGGAGGGGCTGCGGCGGCTCCCCGGGGCCGGGTGCGGCCGCGGGGTGCTCGGAGGAGTCGTGGGTCGTCGAGGGGCTCACGCCACCATTGTGCCCTGTCCGCGGGGCTCCGGCCCACCGGGCCGGACACCCCGCCCCCCCGTCCCGGCCCCGCGGGGGGCAGAGGATATGCTGGGCGGGACGCGGACCGCGCCGCATCCCATCCCGGCCGGGGATCCGCAGACCGGACACTCGAAGGTGAGGAACATCGTGGCGCAAGAAACCATCGGAACGACCCAGGCACGGACCAGCAGCAACAACGTGGCCGACCGCAACCTGGCCATGGAGCTGGTGCGCACGACCGAGGCCGCGGCGATCGCCGGTGGTCAGTGGGTCGGCGCCGGCGACAAGAACGCCGCGGACGGGGCCGCGGTCGACGCGATGCGCTCCCTGCTCTCGACCGTCCACTTCAACGGCACCGTGGTGATCGGCGAGGGCGAGAAGGACGAGGCGCCGATGCTCTTCAACGGCGAGCAGGTGGGCGACGGTTCCGGGCCCGCCTCCGACGTCGCCGTCGACCCCATCGACGGCACGCGGCTGACCGCGCTGGGCATGAACAACGCGCTGGCCGTCATCGCGGTCGCCGACGGCGGGTCGATGTTCGACCCCTCCGCCGTCTTCTACATGGAGAAGCTCGTCGTGGGCCCCGAGGCGGCCGACTTCGTGGACCTGCGCCTGCCGGTCAAGCAGAACCTGCACCTGGTGGCCAAGGCCAAGGGCATCAACATCAACCAGCTCACCGTGTGCGTGCTGGACCGGCCGCGCCACCAGAAGCTCGTGGACGAGATCCGCGCCACCGGCGCGCGCACCCGCATGATCCTCGACGGCGACGTGGCCGGCGCGATCGCCGCGTGCCGCGAGAACACCGGTGTGGACGTCATGATGGGCACGGGCGGGACGCCGGAGGGCATCGTCACCGCGTGCGCCATCAAGGCCACCGGCGGCATCATCCAGGGCCGGCTCGCCCCGGTCGACGACGAGGAGGCCCAGAAGGCCAAGGACGCCGGGCTGGACCTCGATGCGGTGCTCACCACCGACGACCTCGTCACCTCCGACAACTGCTTCTTCTCCGCCACGGGCATCACCGACGGCGACCTCCTGCGCGGCGTGCGCTACCGCGGGCCCCGGATCACCACGCAGTCCATCGTGATGCGCTCCCGCTCCGGGACCGTGCGCATGGTCGAGGCCGAGCACCTGGCCTCCAAGTGGGAGAAGTACGCGCGCCGCTGAGCCGCGGTCCCGCTGGGACCCTCCCGGACCCGTCCGGGAGGGTCCCTTCGTGTCCGGCGGGTCCGGGCGCGGCGGCGGCCATAGAATGGACCCGTACTGCGGGCCCCGACCCCGGTCCCCCGATCCTCCGGGGCGGAGCGCCCGGGTGATGAGGAGGTCGCCGACGTGAGCACCACGGTCAGCCCGTGCCCGAACCGCAAGACCTGGGACGCCACCGTGCGGGTGACCGGAGGCCACCCGCAGCAGCTGTGGGGCATCGGGCAGGCCCAGGTCTCCGCAGAGGGTCCCGGGCTGCGCGTGGACCGGGTCATGGTCCACGACGCCGAGCAGCGCACCGTGGGCTACGCGCAGCTCCTCCTGCGCCGTGAGGCCGAGCGGATGGTCGCCGGGACCGTCAACTGCCACGTGCACCGCCCCGAGGACCTGCCCCTGGTCGCCGGCGCGCTGGCCGGCTGGGCCCGGGAGGAGCACTCCGGGGTCCTGCTGCGCTTCCAGGCGGACACGCCCCGGACCCCCGGCACCGCGGAGGCCATGGCGGCGGCCGGTTTCGTGCGGCCGCCGGGGGAGCCCGTGGCGGCCGAGCCCCGCCGGCTCGAGGTGCTGCTGGGGGAGACCGAGAAGGACGTGGCGGGCCGGCTCTCGGAGGCGACCCTCCAGCGGTGCCGGGCGGCCCTGCGCACCCCCGGCGTGACCGTCCGCGAGATCACGGCACAGAGCCGGGCCCTGGCCAACATCGGCCTGCGGACGCGGTTGATCAACCAGCTCCTGGACGACCTCGGCGAGGACTCCCTGCTGCTCGTCGCCACCGAGGCCGCGGGGGACGGGAGCGAGACGGCGCTGGGCTACCTGTGGTTCGTGCACACCCGGGGGCTGGCGATGATCTACCGGCTGGGCTTCACGCGCCGGGGCCGGGACCTGGGGGTGGACGACGCCCTGCTGCTGACCGGGATCGTCGAGCTGCAGAAGCGCCGCGTGCAGCGTCTGGACGGCGGCGACCCGGACGAGACGGACGTGCCGCGGGTCGTCCAGGAGCTCGCCGCGCCGGAGCGCCCGGTCCTGGGGCCGTGGGAGCGGTCCCTCGGCGAGGTCCCGGCCGAGGAGATCAGCTCCGAGGCCGCGGACGCGGCCGCGGAGCGCTCGGACACGGAGGTTGCCGCGGAGCTGGGCCTGGACGTGGCCGTCCCGTCACGGTCCTCCGCCGGCGACGTGGCGGACACGGTGCCCGGCCCCGCGGCCGAGCAGGGCGACCCCTTCGCCGTCCCGGGGCGGGTCCGCCGCGCCCGGGACCTCACCCGCCGGGTGGTCGGTGAGGGGCTGTCGGCCCTGCGCGACGCCGCCGGGCGCTGAGCCGGACCCGGCTCAGCCGTTCCGCCGCAGGAGCCCCGGAACGGCCGCGCGGAGCCGGGCGGCGGTCCCCGGCAGGGCCCGGCGGACGGCGGCGGCCTTCTCCCGGGCCGCGCGCACGCCGGTGTACGCGGCGTAGCGTCCCCGGCGCACCGGCAGGTCCCAGGTGCCCGGAGAGGACTCGGGGTGGCCGCCGAAGGACTTCTTGAACTGGGTGAACCCGTGCCACTCGTGCTCGGGTCCCGCGCCCTCGGGGGCGGTCCCGAACAGGTCGAAGCGGCTCAGACCCTGGTGCTTGGCGTCGAGGACCATGCGCACCACCAGGGGGATGCCCGCGGAGAGCCGCCGGTGCTCGAAGTCCATGGCCGCGTGGGCGTAGGTGCGGGTGTCGTCGGAGTCGTAGACCAGGGACGCGCCGATGGGGTCCCCGTCCAGCCGGGCGACGTAGAGGGCCGCTGCGCCCTGCGGCATGAGCGAGCGCGCCGCCTCGCGCAGGTAGTCGTCGCGCTGCCGTGCGAAGCGCTTGCGCTGGGCCGTGGCGTCCAGGAAGCGCAGCAGGACGTCGACGTCCTCCGGATCCGTGGAGCGCGTGAAGCTCACGCCCTTCTTCGCGATGTTGCGGTGCAGGTTGCGGTTGGTCGAGCGCATGTCCTTGAGGATCGCGTCCTCGTCCCGGGTCAGGTCGATCACCTGGGTGTGCCCGGGCTGGACCTGACGGGGCGCGCGGCGCAGACCGCGCCGGCGCAGCGCCGACTCCGGGGTCGCGGACCCGTCCGCCGAGCCGCCGGCCGGCCCGCTCCCGGGACCGTCCGTGAGCACGGCGTCGACCGGCTCCACGCGGACGAACCAGCACCCCCGCGCCCGGGCGGTGCGCACGAGGTCGGCGAGGGCGGCGTCGAAGGCCTGGGGGCTCTCGGCCACGGGCCCGTACGGGCAGTACAGGTAGCGGCCGGCCCGGCCGCCCTCGAGGACCGCGAGATA
This sequence comes from Kocuria rhizosphaerae, assembly GCF_044462265.1. Lineage (NCBI taxonomy): Bacteria > Bacillati > Actinomycetota > Actinomycetes > Micrococcales > Micrococcaceae > Kocuria > Kocuria rhizosphaerae. The sequence continues at coordinate 19,611 of NZ_JBISWL010000016.1, read as the reverse complement.
GCGCCAGCCGTCCCCGGAGGCCTGGAACACCTCGTGCCCCAGGTTCCGCTGGAAGACGGCCCATGCGTTCGACTGCAGTATGTTCGCCACGCCCCCACTGTACCGGTGGGCCGGGACCGCTCCGGGCGGCCCGGTGACGCCGGACCGGAGCGGTCAGGGCACCGAGCAGGTGCCGTTGGGCGTGAGCTCCTGGGCCGTGACGAGGGCGGCAGGCACGGGGACGGCCATGCCGAGGCCCGGGCCCACGGCGGTGCCGCCGGGCGCGGCCTCCGCGTCCTGGGCGTCGCGGCCGGTGGCCTCCTCGAGCACGCGGTCCACGTCCGCGTGCAGCTGCTCGTAGTCCGGATAGGTGGGGAAGGACTGGTCGTAGAACGGCGGGCCGGCGGCGAACTGCTCCAGCTCGTGCTCCTTGGCCTTGAGGGCCAGGTTCACGAACGAGCCGATCTGGCTCTGCGGGATGTCGGTCTGCACGACCTCGGTTCCCGACTGCGCGAGCTCCTGGAAGCGGGTGATCACGTTGACCGGGTTCAGCTGCTTGAGCATGGCGGCCTGCACGCACCGCTGGCGGGCCTGCCGGTCGTAGTCCGTGGCGCCCTCGCGGGAGCGCGCGTACCAGAGCGCGTGGTAGCCGTCCATGTGCTGGACGCCGGGCTCGATGTAGCCGAAGATCTCGTTCGGCAGGCCCGTGACCATGTCGGTCCCGCCGCCGATGGGGACGCGCCCGCCGACGTCGACGGTGATCCCGCCGAGGGCGTCCACGAGCTGCTCGAAGCCGCTCATGTCGATCAGCGCGTAGGCCTGGACCTCGATGCCCAGCGCGCCCTCCGCGGCGTCCTTCATGGCCTCCGCCCCGGGGTCGGCGGCGTCGGGGTAGAGCTCGGCGTAGTTGTTGGTGACGTCCGTGTAGAGCGCGTTGAGGATGCACTCGTCCCCGCAGTTGAAGCCCTCCGGGTAGACCTCCGCCATGGGGGAGTCCTCCGGGAACGGCACGTTCTGCAGGTTGCGGGGCAGGGAGATGGTGACGGTGTGCCCGGTGTCGGCGTCCACGCTGAGCACCGACATGGAGTCGGGGCGGCGGCCCGAGCGGTCCTCCCCGGAGTCCCCGCCCATGAGCAGGATGTTGTAGCGGCCCTCGGAGGGACGGAAGGGCAGTCCGCCGCCGAAGACCTCCCCGACGGCTCCGCGCGCCACCGAGACCAGGTAGGCCGAGTAGGCGAGGCCCCCCGAGGTGACGAGCATGAGCGCCACGGTCGCCGCGGCCACCGCCCGCCGGGTCCGGCGGGCCAGCAGGCCCGGGCGGATCAGGCGCAGGGTGTCGAAGAACAGGACGGCCCAGCCCAGGGCCAGGGCCAGGAGCCCGGCGATCAGCAGCAGGGACGTGACCGAGTTCGTGAGGAACCACACGAGCGGCGTGCGCCACAGCAGGACGGAGAGGCCGGCGAGCAGCAGGGCCGCCCACACGACGACGTCGACCCTCAGCGCGGCGCGGCCGGTCGCCCGCCGCCCCGCCACGAGCTGCGCGCTGCCGGGCACCACGAGCGTGGACAGCAGCAGCGTCCACGCCCGGCGCGCGCGCGTGCCGGCACCCGCGTGCTGGGGGTGGCGCAGCGGGTCCGTCAGCCGCGGCGGGCCGGCGTGCTCGGCGTCGTCGAGCCCGCGCTGGGCGGACACGGTGGCGTGGTCGTCGGCGGCGCGCGGGCCGGCGGGGACGCCGTGGGCGCGGGGGTGGTGGCCGTTCACGGGCAGCTCCGGCGGGGGAAGAGGGACGGGGAGGTGCGGAGGCGGCGGGGTCAGCCGTCGAGGCGCGAGCGGAGGGCGGCGCCCTTGTCGTACGCGGTGCGCCGGAGGTCGTCGGCGAAGCGCAGCAGCCGCTCGCGCAGGGCCGCGGCCCGCTCGTCCTCGCCCGAGGCGAGGATCCGGACCGCGAGCAGCCCCGCGTTGCGGGCGCCCCCGATCGAGACGGTGGCCACCGGGACCCCGGCGGGCATCTGGACGATCGACAGCAGCGAGTCCATGCCGTCGAGGGTCTTCAGCGGGACGGGCACGCCGATCACGGGCAGCGGGGTCACGGCGGCGAGCATGCCGGGGAGGTGGGCGGCCCCGCCGGCCCCGGCGATCACCACCCGCAGCCCGCGCTCGTGGGCCCGCCGGCCGTAGTCGATCATCTCGGCCGGCATGCGGTGCGCGGAGACGACGTCGGCCTCGTAGGGGACGCCGAACTCCTCGAGGGCGCTCGCGGCGGCCTCCATCACGGGCCAGTCGGAGTCCGACCCCATCACGACGCCGACGACCGGCTGCTGCTTCTCGTTCACTGGTGCTCCTGGGCTGATCGGCGGGCGGGGTCGGCGCGGTGGCCGCCGCCCGGGGACACGCTAACCGGCCCGCCTGGACGGGCCGTGGGAGGCGCAGGTCAGGCGGTGCCGTCCCGCAGGACGGCGGCGGTCCGCGACGCGCGGCGGCGGAGGTCCGGGATCTCGTCGGCGGCGCCCGTGATGTTGACGTGGCCGATCTTGCGCCCGGGCCGCACCGCCTTGCCGTAGTTGTGGATCTTGGCCCGGGGCTCGGCGCCCATCGCGGCCCGGTACGCGCCGAAGAGGTCCTGGTTGGCGCCGCCGAGGTAGTTCTTCATGACCGCGGAGCCGCCGATCAGCCCGGTGTCGCCCAGCGGGAGGTCGAGCACGGCGCGCAGGTGCTGCTCGAACTGGCTGGTCACGGACCCGTCCATGGTCCAGTGCCCGGAGTTGTGGGGGCGCATGGCCAGCTCGTTCACGAGGAACCCCGGGCCGCGGCCCGGCGTCTCGAAGAGCTCGGCCGCCATCACACCGGTGACGCCCAGCTCGGTGGCCAGCGTCCGTGCGGCGTGGGCCGCCGCGGCCGAGACCTCGGGCAGCAGCTGAGGCGCCGGGGCCAGCACCTCGTCGCAGACCCCGTGCACCTGGATGGACTCGACCACGGGCCACGCCCGCACCTCCCCGGACGGCGTGCGCGCGACCAGCGCGGAGAGCTCGCGCGTGAACGGGACCTTCTCCTCGGCCAGCAGCGGCCCGTCGGTGCTCTCGAACCACTGTGCGGGCACGGCCCCCCGGGCGTCGCCCGGGCCGTCCAGCACCGTGACGCCCTTGCCGTCGTAGCCCCCGCGCGGCGTCTTGAGCACGACCGGCCAGCCGATCTCCTCGCCGAAGGCCACGAGCTCCTCGACCCCGGCCACGGCGGCCCAGCGCGGGTTCGGCAGGCCGAGGCGCTCGACCGCCCGGCGCATCCGCAGCTTGTCCTGCGCGTGCACGAGGGCGTCCGGGCCGGGCCGGACCCGGACGCCGTCGTCGAGCAGCGCGCGCAGGTGCTCGGTGGGCACGTGCTCGTGGTCGAACGTCACGACGTCGACCCCGGCGGCGAACCGGCGCAGGACCTCGAGGTCCTTGTAGTCGCCGACGGGTGCGGTGGGCACGGCGGCGACGGCCGAGACGTCCGGGGCCTCGGCGAGCACGCGCAGCTCGAGCCCGAGGGCGGTGGCGGAGGGCGCCATCATGCGGGCGAGCTGCCCGCCTCCGACGACGCCGACGACAGGTGCTGTTGCGGAAGATGTCACCCGTCCAGGGTATCCCGGCCGACCGGGGCGCCGTGCCGCACGTCCGGCGTCCTCCCGGGCGGCTGCCCGGGAACGGTCGGGAAGGGCGGGGTAGGATGACCCTCGTCCGCCCGCGGGTGCGCCGCAGCGCCCGTCGCCCGCCGCGCCGGCCGGCGTCCGGCCCGCTCACCACCTTGGGAGACCTGAAGCCGCGTGAACCGTCTCGTCGACCACTGCGAAGCGCTGTGGCACCTGTTCGTCAAGGAACTCATGAAGTTCGGCGTGGTCGGTGCGGTCGCCTTCGTCATCAACGCCTCCCTGACCTGGCTGCTGATGCACAGCTGGTTCGAGGACAGCCACCTCAAGGCGAAGTTCGCGGCCACCGTCGTCGCGATCCTCTTCGCGTGGGTGGCCAACCGGCTGTGGACGTTCCGGCACAAGCGGCAGTCGGACAAGCGCCGAGAGCTCGTCCAGTTCCTCGTGGCCAACGGCATCGGGATGGCCATCGAGCTGGGCTGCCTCGGCTTCAGCTACTACGTGCTCGGCCTCACGAGCGCCTACGCGTCCTTCGTCTCGGGCACCATCGTCGGCACGATCCTCGGCACGGTGTTCCGGTACTTCGCCTACCGCTTCTGGGTCTTCACCGAGGAGCTCGACGAGGACCCGAACTTCGCCGACACCGCCGCACTGGAGATCGCCCTCATCACGGGCCGTGCGACCCCCGACCAGGCCCACCACGGGGCCGGGCAGGCCTCGGGCCACGAGGCGCGGGAGGACACCGGGCGGTCCGCCGAGCGCTGAGGGCCCGCGCCGCGGCCGGCCCCGGCGTCGGTGGGCCCGGGGCTCAGAACGTCACGGCGTTCTCCGACTCCAGCACCGAGGCCCACCGCGGGTCCTGCGGGTCCCGGTCCGTGACCACGGCCGCCCGGCCGCCCGCGAGCACCCCCAGGACGCGCAGCAGGAATCCGGCGTCCATGCGCCGGCCCGGGACGTGCACGGCCGCCGCGGCCCCCCAGGTTCCCTCGCGGCCGGCCGTGAGCGCGGTGGCCGCGGCCAGCAGCTCGCCGTGGGCGGGCGGCTCCCCGGCGTCCGCGGCCCACAGGGCGGGGCCTGCGGGATCCGGCTCCTCGAACCCCTCGTAGACGTCCGCGTGGGAGCGGATCTCCGCGCAGTAGTCGAGGGCGTCCTCGCCCGGCAGCTCTCCCCGGTGGCCCAGCGAGAGGGCCGGCCGCTCCAGCAGCACGGCCCGCGCCCCGGCCGGGACGTGCTCCAGCAGCGGCGGCAGCGTGCCGTCCGTGTTCACGAGGCCGACCACCGCCCGGTCCCCGGGCGTGCCGCGGCCCGCGGGGTCGGCCGGCCGCAGCGCCGCTCCCATGGTCCACGTGCCGAGGGCGACGGCGAGTCCGCGCCAGTGCACCTCGTCGCCCAGCGCCACGACGTCGCCCGCCTCCAGGTCCAGCTCGTCGACCCACAGGTTGGCGGTCTTGGCGGCCCAGTTGTCGAGGACGCGGCCGGAGAGCTCCACGCGCTCGCCGTCCGCGGAGTACCAGAGGAGGGCGGGCCGGGTGCTGCTGCGCAGGCTGTCCATCAAAAGGGGGACAGAGGTAGTGGCGGGCTGTTCCAAGGTTCCTCCTGGTGCGTGGGCGTCCTCCGGGGCTGTCCGGAGGCATATGCGTCACCGCGCATTCTCCCCGGAACACCACCGTTGCGGAAAGCGTGACCGTGACCCGTCTGTGACCTGGAAAAACGTCTACTCCGCAGGGGAGCCCCGGCGGATAGGATCCTGGAGGGAAGTCCGGGGGAAGGGTTGACGCCATCCGACTTACACACGTGTAATTAGGGGGCCCGGCGGATGATCAGCAAAGATACGTTCTCGGGGATGCACCGGGTCGGCGCCCCCCGAATCATGCCGGTCCCGGGCGAGGCGCAGGACGGAAGGAATGTCATGGGAGAGGCCGCACGTCAGCAGCTCGTCGATTCGACCACCCTCGGTGCCGCGCGCCCCGGCGTGCGCTCGGTCCCGCAGGACTGGTACGTCGACCCCGCCGACCCCCGCGCGGTCGAGCGGTACGCCCGGCGGACCGGGGGTGACGCGGGAGGTCGCACCACCGGACTCCTGACCGCTCCCGACGTGCCCCAGGACCTCGCCGAACCGGAGGCCGGTCCGGCCCTGGACCTGCTCGAGGTCCCCGGCGAGGACGCCGACTGGAGCGCGCTGGCCGGTCTGTACGCGGTCGAGGAGGACGAGGGCGAGCTCGCGTGGCAGACCGACGCCCTGTGCGCGCAGACCGACCCCGAGGCCTTCTTCCCGGAGAAGGGCGGCTCCACCCGCGACGCCAAGCGCGTCTGCGAGGCGTGCCCCGTCCAGGCCGAGTGCCTGGACTACGCCATGAGCAAGGACGAGAAGTTCGGCATCTGGGGCGGGCTGTCCGAGCGGGAGCGCCGCCGCCTGCGCCGCCTCTCCCGCTGAGGCGTGGCCGCCATGAGCGACTCCGGAAGGACCGCCCGACGCTGCTCCCGCCAGACCTGCGCGCGGGACGCCGTCACGACCCTGACCTACGTGTACTCGGACTCGATCGCCGTGCTGGGGCCCCTGGCCGGGCACGCCGAGCCGCACGCCTACGACCTCTGCGCGATCCACGCGGACCGGCTCACCGTGCCGCGCGGGTGGCGGGTCGTGCGCCTGGAGCTGCCGGAGACCAGGGCCGCCCGGGAGGACATCGGGGCCGTCGCCGAGGCCGTCCGGGAGCCCGAGGACCTGGCCCCCGTGCGGGAGCAGCCCCGCACGGTCCTGCGGGACGTCTCGCTGCCCCGCGCCGCCCCGCCCCGCCGGAGCGCTCCGCCCGCCCGGGAGGTGCCGTGGAACGACGTCCCCGTTCCGGGGACCCTGCGGCGTGCGCACCTTCGCCGGCCCGCGGCCGGCGGTGGCCGGGGCGGCTGAGCGGCTCCGCGCGCTGCGCGGCGCGCTGGCGGCCCGGCTCCTGGGCCTGACCGCCAGCGCGGCCTAGGATGTGACTCAGGCCGCGTCTGCCCGGCGCGGTGGCTCTTCCCCCCGGAGCACCAGGAGTCCCCCCATGACTGTCACTGCGACGACGCAGCCGACGCACGCGACCCCGCGCGAGGACCACGACGAGAGCCGGGTCGAGGACCGCGGCCGGAGCCGGTCAGCGCCCCCGGCAGCTCCGCAACCGCGCTCCGCGGCTGCGGGCGGCGCCCGGGCCGCGGTGGACCCCGGTCTGCTCGCCGTCCTGCGGTGCCCGCTCACCGGAGGGACGCTGATCGCGCTGGACAGCGACCGGCTGATGAGCGACCGGCCGTTCCGGGACGGCGTGCACCCCGTCTACCCGGTCGTCCACGGGATCCCCTGCCTGAGTCCCTCGCGCTGAGCCCTGGGCCCCTGCCGCTGACCCTCTCGTACTGACCCTCTCGTACTGACCCTCTCGTACTGACCCTCTCGTACCGAGCCGCGTCAGGGCCACGGAGGCCGGTCTTGGCCGCTCGATGCCGCTCCGCGGCCGGCATCGGCCGTCACCGGCGCGGCCCGCTTCCCGGTGCCGGTGAGCCGGAGCGGTCCGGTGGGTAGGATCGGGTCCGACCGGGGCGGTCCCGCCCGCGCCGGGACCCGAGCCCTCCGACCGAAGGACCCGCCCCCGTGGCCACCCCCAGCAACGACAAGGCCCCCTGGCAGCAGAACGGCTCCTCCGCGGAGACCGACGAACGAGGCGAGGAGCCGGTCTGGACGGGGCTGCTGCCCGCGGTCGCCCCCGCGCCGCCGCGTGACGACGCCGGCGACGGGCCCGGCCGCCCGGACCCGGCCGCGTCGCCGGCCGGCGGGGCACGGACCGCGCCTCCGGCGGAGGCGGCCGGCGACGACGACGCCCGTCGCCGCGCGACCCTGCGCCGCGAGGCCCTGGCGGACGAGCCCCGGTTCCCGCGGCTGCAGCAGGTCTTCCTCGCCGTCGTCCTCCCGCTCGCCCTCCTGGCCGCGGCGGTGCGTGCGGTGGCCACGCCCGTGTTCCTGTGGGTGGAGTACCACCGCCCCGGCTTCCCCGCGGACTCCTACGGCTTCTCCACGGAGGAGCGGATGATCTTCGGCTCCTACGGCCTGGACTACGTGCTCAACTGGGCCCCGGCCGGCTACCTGGGCGGGCTCGAGGACGCCGACGGCGCCCAGCTGTTCCTGACCACCGAGGTCGGCCACATGACCGACGTGAAGATCGTGCTGCAGAGCGCGCTGGCCGTCGTCGCCGTGCTGGCGGTGCTGGCGGTCGTCTCGGCCCTGTACCTGCGCGCGAGGGCGCCGGGGGCCGCCTCGGGCGCCCTGTTCTTCGGCTCGTGGCTGACGGTCGTCCTCCTCGTCCTGCTGGCCGTGGCCGCCGTGCTGGCCTGGGAGCAGTTCTTCGCGCTGTTCCACTCCCTGTTCTTCGCCGAGGGCAGCTGGACCTTCCGCGCCTCGGACACCCTCATCCGGCTCTACCCCACGACCTTCTGGACCGACGCCGCGATCACGGTGGGGGGCCTGGCCCTGCTCGGCGCGCTCGCGGTCATGGCCGCCACGTGGCCGACGGCCTTCCGCCGGCACCGGGCCCTGGACCGGGTCCGCCGCCGGCAGGAGCTCAAGCGGCGGCTGGCCGGGCGCTGAGCGGCCCGGCAGGCTCGCCGGCCCGGCCACCGCCCCGGCCGGGCCCGCGGGTGGCCGGTCAGATCCAGGAGTCGAACCACATCCGGGCCCGCCACTGGTCGTAGGGGATCGTCTCCGCGAACCACAGGGGGGCGAAGTGCGCGCTCAGCAGCAGCACCGAGGCCGTGAACAGCCCGACGACGACGACGCCGAGCCGGCGCCGCCGCACGGGGTCGCCGGGCCGGCCCAGGACCAGCCCCAGCATCCCGGCCACCAGGAGCACCAGGAACGGCTGCACGGGCAGCGCGTAGAAGTAGTACATGGTGCGCTCGGGGTACAGGAACCACGGCAGGTAGCCGGCGGCGAACACGCCCACGAGGGCGCCGAAGCGCCAGTCCCGCCGCACGGCCCACAGCCACGTCCCCACGAGGACGGCGGCGATCGCGGTCCACCACAGCAGGGGGTTGCCGATGTTGAGGACGGCCTGCGAGCAGTGCTCCACGGTGCACCCGGCGCTGCCGCGCCCCGGTGCCTCGTAGTAGTAGGACGTGGGCCGGCCCAGCGTGAGCCACAGCCACGGCAGCGCCTCGTAGGAGTGGTCGCTGCCCAGGCCGCTGTGGAACTCGAAGGCGGAGAGGTGGTACGCCCACAGGGAGCGCAGCGGCGCGGGCAGCCACTGGGGTCCCTCGCCGGGGTGGTCCTGCGCCCACGTGCGGTGGTAGGCGTCCGAGGAGGCGAACCAGCCCACCCACGTGGCCGTGTAGGCCACGAGGCCGGTGCCCACCACCGCCAGGAACGCGGGGACCCCGTCCTGGAGCACCCCGGCGGGCAACCAGCGCCGGACCCCGGCCGCACGGCGGGCGTTGAGGTCCCACAGCACGGTGAGGATCCCGAGGCCGGCGACGAGGAACAGGGCGCTCCACTTCACGCCGACGGCCAGCCCGCAGGCCACGCCCGCCGCGATGCGCCACCAGCGGACCCCCAGCCACGGTCCCCGGACGAGGCGCCGCCGAAGCTGCTCCTCCGGCAGCTCGGCCGCCGCGCCGAGCCGGGCGGCCAGGCGCCGGCGTGCCTGCCCCCGGTCCAGCAGCAGCAGGACGAAGGCCAGGAGCACGAAGAGCATCAGGAAGACGTCCAGCATGGCCAGCCGCGACTGCACCAGGTGCAGGCCGTCCACGGCCGTGAAGAGCCCGGCCAGGGTCGCCAGCGTCACCGAGCGCAGCAGCAGCCACGCGGCCGCGCACACCAGTGCGATCGACAGGGTCCCGGCCAGCGCCGCGGCGACGCGCCACCCCGCCGGATCCTCCACGCCCACGAGCCACATCCCGGCCGCGATGAGCCACTTCCCGGCGGGCGGGTGGACCACGTAGGCCGGCCCGCTGAGCGCCTCCGGGGGCGCGCCGTCCACGAACCGCTCGTCCGCGCCCTCCGGCCACTGCCGCTCGTAGCCGTGCAGCAGCAGCGAGTACGAGTCCTTCGCGTAGTACGTCTCGTCGAAGACGAGGGCCTCCGGGTGCGAGAGCCGCCAGAAGCGCAGCACCCCGCCCAGCACGACCGTGAGCAGCGGCGCCAGCCAGGCCACCGTGGCCGTCGCCGCGGGCCCGGGCAGCAGGCGCGCCCGCAGGACGTCCGCGGCCAGGGACCGGCGGAGCGTGGTCACCGGTGCCGTCGGCCGCGTCGAGGGGGCAGGGGTGCGCACCGAGGAACTCACGCTGTCATCGTAGGGGAGCGGCTCCGGCGGGCGGGGACCGGCGGTCCGGGGCGCCCGCCGTAGAGTGGTCCCGTGCGCACCCCATCCTCCGACGACGCCTCCTCCGCCGCCGCGGACGACTCCTCCGCGAGGCCCCGTGCGACCGCGGCTCCGCCCGCCCGGAGGCCCGCCACGGCCGCGTCCGGCGGGACGGTCCCCGCGGTCGAGGACCCTTCCGGCGGATCGGCTCCCGCGGCCGGGGCCGCACCCGGCGGCGGCCGCGTGGTCCTGGCTGGCACCCCGATCGGCAACCTCGGGGACGCGCCGCCCCGCCTCCGGGAGGCCCTGGAGACCGCCGACGTCCTGGCCGTGGAGGACACCCGGCGGCTGCGGCGGCTCACCGCCGGACTGGGCGTGAGCACGCGGGGCCGGGTGCTGACCCACCACGAGCACAACGAGGCCGGCCGGGTGGCGGAGCTCCTGGAGGCCGTCCGGGCGGGCAGCACCGTGCTGGTGCTCTCCGACGCGGGGATGCCCACGGTCTCGGACCCCGGGTACCGGCTCGCCGAGGCCGCCGCGGCCGAGGACCTCACGGTCACCGCGATCCCGGGCCCCTCCGCGGTGCTCATGGCGCTCGCCGTGTCCGGGCTGCCCACCGACCGGTTCACGTTCGAGGGCTTCCTCCCGCGCAAGTCCTCCGAACGCGCCGCGCGCCTGGCGGAGCTGGGCGGAGAGCGCCGCACCATGGTCTTCTACGAGGCGCCGCACCGGCTCGAGGTCATGCTCACGGCCCTGCGCGAGGCGTTCGGCGCGGACCGCCGCGCCGTCGTGGCGCGGGAGCTGACGAAGCTGCACGAGGAGGTGGTCCGCGGCGACCTCGCGGGGCTGCTCGACTGGTGCGGGCGGGGGCAGGTCCGCGGCGAGATCGCCGTCGTCGTCGCCGGCGCCCCGGCCCCCGAGGCCGCGCGGCCCGAGGACCTCGTGGCGGAGGTCGAGGGGCTCGTGGCCGGCGGGATGCGCCTCAAGGACGCCGCCGGGCAGGTCGCCGGCCGCTCCGGGGTGGGGCGGCGCGAGCTCTACGAGACTGTCCTCTCCACCCGGAAACAGTGACCGGGCGGTGACCGGGAGCCACGGCCCGGGGCAGCCGCCCGGGGCAACCATCCGGGGCGGCGAACCCGGGCAGCGAACGGGCGCGGCGAGCTGCGGCTGAACCGCACCTCGGTCGTGCCGCCCCCGGAGCGAGTCCGCCTCCCGGACCCGGAACGTGGCCGTCCGCCGAGCTCCCGCGGGAGGCCGGTCCGCCTCCCGGACCCGGAACGCCACGTCCGCCGACGTCCCGCCGGATGCGGGGCCGCTCACCGCCGCCGGGTGACCGAGGGCGGGAACCAACGGGCGCGCCCGGCGGCCGGACCGCCCTGTGCCTCCAGCCGGGAGCGCACGGTCTCGACGTCGCCGGCGGTCGTCCCGGGCTCCCACGTCCCGCCCGCCGGGGCGTAGAGCGCCCGCTCCACGTCCTTCCCGATCCGCCGCAGCGGCTCCTCCGCCGTCGGCACCGCCGTGACCAGGCGGTCGAGGAAGGTCCTCGGGGTCTCGGCGGGGGCACGGCCGAGCCCGTGGTCCACGGCGAGGTCCTCGACCTCCGACCAGGCGGCCAGCGCCCGCTCGTCCGCGGGGGCGAGGGGATCCTCGAGGAGCCGCATCCGGCGGGCACGGCGCCGGTGCCGGACCAGACGGGGGCCCGCGGCGGCCAGGGCGAGCAGCGCGGCGGCCAGCAGCGCGCCCAGCCAGGGCAGCCACGCGGAGGGCGCGGACTCCTGTTCGGGGGCCGGCGGCACCGAGGGCTCCTGGGTGGGCACCGTCGTGGGGGCCGCGGAGGGGGCGTCCGTCTCCGGGTTCTCCGGCGTGCTGGCCGGCGTGGGCTCGTCCGTGGGATCCGGTTCCGCTGTGTTCTGCCCGTCCCCGTCCTCGCCCGGCTCGTCCCCGCCGGTGGCGTAGCCCGGGACGTCGGCCGTGCCCGGGGTCGGCTCGAAGCGCACCCAGCCGGTGCCCTCGAACCAGAGCTCCGGCCAGGCGTGGGCGTCGCGCGGGAGGACCCGGACGGCGTCGTCGTCGGGGGTGTCCCCGAACGGGTCGCCCCCGCCCGTCTCCTGCGGGGGAAGGTAGCCCACGGCCACGCGCGAGGGGATCCCGAGCTCGCGCGCCATGACGGCCATCGCGGGGGCGAAGTGCCCGGAGTAGCCGGTGCGCGTCGCGAGGAACTCCTCGAGGGCCCCCATCCCGCCGGCGTCGTAGCCCTGGGCCGCCGGGACGTCCACGTCGTAGCGGAACTCCTCCGAGCGCAGCCACTCCTGCAGGGCGAGCGCCCGGTCGAACGCGGTGGGCGCGTCGCCGGCCCGTTCGCGGGCCGCCTCCCGCAGCGCCGCCGGCGTGTCCTCGGGCAGGTCGAGGTAGGGCTCGAGCTCGCCGGTGCCGGGGGCCTCCGGGGCCTCCCGCAGCCGCGCGGACGTGGGCTCGGGGGCCACGGAGCGGACCTCGTACTCGGTGCCCTCCTCGGGGACGCGGTCCCCGCGCACGGTGAGGGAGTCGGGGTCCCAGGACCAGTCGGCCCCGGCAGGGGCCGTCACCCCCACGGGCGCCCACGGCAGCGGGACCCAGCGCTCGGGCCACGCCAGCAGCCGGACGGCGGTCGTCCGCTCGGGCCCCTCGGGCGCCGGCTGCAGCGGGCCAGGCCCGAGCTCGCCGAGATCGTCCTCCAGCCCGGTGGCGTCCGGGAACCACTCGTCGTCGTCGAAGTCGGCGAGGGTCACGACCCGCAGCAGCTGGGCCCCGCCGGCGCCGGTCGTGTACTCCAGGCGCGGGGACTGCTCCGCCGAGCGCTGGTCCTGGCCCACGCCCCGCAGCGGGCCCACACCGGCCGCGCGCTCGCCGACCAGCCCGCTGCCCTGCGGGAACGCGCCGCTGACGAAGCCCGGGACGAGGCCCGGCACCAGCACCGTCACCGCGAGCACCCCGGCCCCGACCACCAGCGCCCGCGGCCAGCTCCCGGGCGCCGCCGCCGTGCGCGGCTCGCGCACTGCGCCCCAGTGCCGCCCGCCCGCCAGCAGGACCAGCGCGGCCAGCACCCCGGCCGCCGTGCCGACCGGGCCCACGCTCCCGGGCAGGACCAGGGCCGGGACGGCGAGGACGGCCAGCACGCCCAGCGCGGCGGCGGCCGGCAGCCGCAGGGCCACCAGGACCGTGTCCACGAACAGGGCCACCACGCCGGCCCCGAGGGCGGCGAGGAGCACGAGCCCCGCAGTGGCGGGGTAGGGGGCCGGCTGCTCGGCCACGACCGCCGCGGCGTCGCCCCACAGCTCCCGCACCAGGGTGACGCTCCCGGCCGTGGGGACGAAGCCCAGCAGCGCGGGCTCGCGCAGCAGCAGCAGGGAGAGGGCCAGGACCAGTGCACCGGCGCCGAAGAGCGGAACGGTGGCGGCGGGCAGCCGCAGCGCTCGGGCCGTGCCGGCGGCGGCGACCACGGCCAGGGCCGCCAGCAGGGCGGGCGCGACCCAGCCCGTGCCGTCGAGCACGCCCGTGAGCGCCACGAGGGAGAGGGCGACCGCCACGAGGACCGTGCCGGCCAGGCCGAGCACGGCGCCGGGCGTCCGGGGCGCGCCCGGCGCCGACCGCCCGTCCGGCCCTCGCGCGGCCCGGCTCACCGGGCCGCCCCGGCGCTCCGGGTGCCCGCGCCGAGTCGCGCCCACGCGTCCTCGGCCGCGGTGCCCGGCGGTACGACGACGACGGACCACCCCGCCTCCTCGAGCACCGCCGCCCCGTGGGGGACCCGGCGCTCGGCGGAAGTCACCAGCACGGCACTGCCCGCGGCGGCCCGCCGGGTCCCGCGCACCATGCGCTCGGCGGCGTACTCGCCCAGCTCCCCCGACACCAGCAGGACCGGGTGGACCAGCCCGTCCCGGTCGAACCGGTCGGCCAGGGGGTCCTCGTCCGCGGCCCGCTCCGGCGCCCGGACCGGGCGCACGCGGGCGAGCCCGTGCAGGGCGTCCTCGGAGCCGTCGTCGGTGATCGCGGTGGCGCGGCCCTGGGCCGGCAGGGCGTCGTCGTCCTCCCCGCCGCGGGGCAGGGGCCGGCCGAAGCCGTCGACGGCGTGCACAGCGGTCTCCCGCTGGGTCAGGTGCTCGAGCACGGCCGCGGTGAACGAGACGGCCCACTCGAAGCCGGCGGTGGACGGGAGCACGCCCGCCCACAGCCGCTCGCCCGGCCACGACGCCTCGTCGAGGTCCAGGAGCAGGGTCAGGCGGCGGGTGCTGCGGGGGTCCTCCTGGCGCACCATGAGCTTGTCGTGCTTCGCCGAGGCCGCCCAGTGGACCCGGCGCATGGGGTCGCCGTGGCGGTACTCGCGGGTCATGACGTTGTCGGGGCCCGGTTGCGGCAGGGCGGTCCTCGAGGGATCGGTGCCCGACTCCCGCAGCCGGTGCGCGCTGATCTCCGGCAGCTCCGCCGGGTCCGGCGCCACGTACAGCGTGGTGCGCTCCGAGGCGTCGAGCAGCTCGGCGGCGAGCCCGAACGGGTCGGCCACCCGGACGGTCGCCGGACCCAGCACCCACACCCCGCGCCGGCGCGGGCGCACGGTGTACCCGGCGGGCTCGCCCCCGGCCTCCACGGTCAGCTCGCGGTCCCCGCCCAGGGGCTCCGGCACCGTCTCGTGCACCGCCACGACGCCGTGCACGGTCCCGCCGCGGCGGGAGCGGTGGCGGACCCACAGGTGGACGGCCGCGGCGTCCCCGGCCGTCACGAGCGCCGGGTCCACGCCGCGCTTGAGCAGCACCCTCGGCTTGACCACGTACAGGGACAGGGCCGAGAACAGCGGGGTCCCGCCGAGGAACAGCGCGAGCGCCAGCACGTCCTTGCGGCCCAGCCACGTGGCCAGCAGCAGGCACAGCGCGCCCGCCGCCAGGAAGGCCCAGCCCCGTCCCGTGAACCGGGCCCGGGAGTCCACGGCCTGCTCGGCCCGCTCGCCCTCCTCGGCCACCACGGTCTCCGGGCGGCGGCTCATCGGCCCCGGGGCGCGTGCTCGGCCGGGACCCGGACCTCCGTGAGCACCGACCGCACGAGCTCCTCGGCGGAGGCCGTGCCGGCGCGGCGGTCCAGGATGAGCCGGTGGGACAGCACGGGGACCGCGACGGCCCGGACGTCGTCGGGCAGGGCGTACTCGCGTCCGCTCAGCGCGGCCTCCGCGCGGGCGGCCGCCTGCAGCTGCAGCAGCGCCCGGGGGCTCGCGCCCAGCCGGATCTGCGGGTGCGAGCGCGTCGCCTGGCCCAGCGCGACCACGTAGGCCCGCACCGCCTCCGAGACGTGGACCTCGCGCACATGGTCCACCAGGCGGGCCGCGTCCTGCACCGTGACCACCGGTTCCAGGCCCGTCAGGGGCGACCGGCCGCCGTGGTCGGAGAGCATCGTCATCTCCGCCGCGGTGTCCGGATAGCCCATCGAGATGCGGGCCGTGAAGCGGTCCCGCTGCGCCTCGGGCAGCGGGAAGGTGCCGTCCATCTCCACGGGGTTCTGGGTCGCGACGACCATGAACGGGGACGGCAGCGGGTACGTCGTGCCGTCCGCGGTGACCTGGCCCTCGGCCATGCACTCCAGCAGCGCCGACTGGGTCTTGGCCGAGGCCCGGTTGATCTCGTCCCCGATCACCACGTTCGCGAAGACCGGCCCCGGCTTGAACTCGAACTCCCGCCGCGCCTGGTCGTAGACGGAGACGCCCGTGATGTCGGTGGGCAGCAGGTCCGGGGTGAACTGGATGCGCGAGACCCGCCCGCCGATCGCCGTCGCCAGCGTGCGGGCCAGCATGGTCTTGCCCACACCGGGCACGTCCTCCACGAGGAGGTGCCCCCCGGCCAGCAGCACGCTCAGCGCGGTGCGCGCCGCTTCCGGCTTGCCGTCGATCACGGTGTTGATCCGGTCCAGGATCGCCTGCGTGTGCTGGGGGAACGACTCCATGGTCTCCTCGACTTCCGCTGGGGCTCGTCCCCCCAGTATGTCCTCACCGATCCCAGCTCGTAGATTGGACGGTGCCCGCGTGTTTCCCGCCCAGCTCCCCGAGGTGCCGCCCGTGACCGAACCCACCACCACCCATCTCGCCGCTTCCCTCTGGCCCGATCCCGGGACCCGCCCCCCGCAGGAGCCCGGGGCGACCCCGCCCGCCTACGAGCCGGACCGCTACGCCGTGCCCGAGGACGCCCCCGACGGCGAGGGCACGCGGCGCCGGTCGTCCCGGTCCGACGACGGGCGCCGCCGCAACCTCGAGTACCCGCCCGCGCCGCAGCCGCTGCCGCACCCCGTGGCCGACAACCACACCCACCTGGACCTGCAGGACGGCCGGGTCCAGGTCTCCGTCCGGGACGCCGCGGACGCCGCGGAGCTCGCCGGGGTGGGCGGGCTCGTCCAGGTGGGCCACGACCTCTACTCCTCCCGCTTCGCCGTGGTCGCCGCGGAGGCCGACCCGCGGGTGCTGGCAGCGGTGGCCGTGCACCCCAACGAGGCACCGAAGCTCGCCGCCGCCGGGACGCTCGAGGACGCGCTCGCCGAGATCCGGGAACTGGGCCGGCACGAACGGGTCCGGGCCTTTGGCGAAACCGGGCTCGACTACTACCGCACCGAGGGCGAGGGCCGCGAGCACCAGAAGGAGTCGTTCCGGGCCCACATCCGCTTCGCGAAGGAGGCGGGCAAGGCCATGCAGATCCACGACCGGGACGCCCACGCCGACGTCGTCGCCGTCCTGCTGGAGGAGGGTGCCCCCGAGCGCACGGTCTTCCACTGCTTCTCCGGGGACGCGGAGCTGGCACGCACCTGCAACGAGCACGGGTGGTACATGTCCTTCTCCGGGACCGTCACGTTCAAGAACGGCCACGACCTCCGGGCCGCGCTGCGGGTGGCCCGGCCCGAGCTGGTCCTCGCCGAGACCGACGCCCCGTTCCTCGCGCCCCACCCGTACCGGGGCCGCCCCAACGCCAGCTACGTGGTCAACTACACCGTGCGCGGCATGGCCGAGATCCTGGAACAGGACCTGGAGCCGCTGTGCCGGCGCATCTGGGCGAACACGACCGCGGTGTACGGCCCCTTCTGACCCCTGACCCCCTGCCTTGCCGAGCCCCCATCGTGGGTGCCCCCGGGCCGCCGAGCCCCCAACCGGCGGACCGCCGGAGCGCCCAACCGGCGGACCGCCGGAGCGCCCAACCCCCAAAGCGGCTTCAGCTCCCCAAACGCGTGCCGGGGGAGCTGAAGCCGCTTTGGGGAGCCGGTGGCAGCGGCGGCGCCGCGAGGGCAGGACACGCAGGAGACTGCGCCCCAGCGGACGCTCTCAGCGTGCTCCCCGAGAGCGGCGCAGCGCGGCCTCCACCCGGGCGAGGGTTTCCGCGGGACGCCTCACGACGTCGTTCCACCCCACACGGAGCACGGTCCAGCCGAGCTCCTGGATCTCGACCTCTCGCCGCCGTTCGTTCCGGATGACATCGGCGGTGCACGTGGCGTACTTGCTCTCGCCGTCGAACTCGAGGACCAGCCAGTGGTCCGGCCAGGCGAAGTCCGCGCGATACGTGCCGGTCCGGCCCACGATGGTCCACTGCAGTTCAGGGGCGGGGAGGCGGGATCCCGAGAGCAGCAGACGGGTGAGCGTCTCGCCCACGGATTCGGACCGGCTGTCCATGGCCTCGAGAACCGACCTCGCGCGACGAACGCCCCGCCGACCGGCCCACTCCGCCAGCCGCTCCTCCAGCTGATCGCGGGTCAGGCCGTACGCGCCGGCCTGGTCGACGAGTACGACGGCGTCGGTGAACGGCAGCAGGCGTGCGCAGTCGAGCAGAGTCCGCTCGGGCGAGGTCGCCCGGAGACCGTGGACCACGACGACGTCCGGCTCAGGCAGCTCCGCCTGGTGCCGGACGACGGACGCGTAGCCGTTGTGCGTTCCCTGACCGGGCGGGGAGACCGTGTGCAGACGGGGCGGCAGCCTGAGCACGCCCATGCCGTGGACGAGCGCCGCCGAGGCGAGGCAGAACACCGGCGGAACCGTCGCGGCCAGGTCGAGAGCCCGGTGGTGAAGGAGCTGTCGTGCCGAGGGATCGAGGGCTCGGTACTGGTGGTCGTCGGCGAACAGCCCCGGACGGACGCGCAGGAGTTGTCCTCTGCGGACGCGGCGGCGGATGTCGTGGTCGCTGAGACCCGTGTCGCGGAGTTCTCGGATGCTCATCAGGCGTGTCATGTCTCGTTCATACGCGCGAGGCCGATCCGCCCGCTCGCGTGGAAGCACGACGGAGGATGGCCGACGTTGCTGCCGGGCGAAACGACCGGATGGGGAGTGAAGTAGAAGTCCCGGTGCGTCCCCAAGCCGGCTTCGGTTGCCCATGCGCCGGTTTGGGGAACTGAAGCCGGCTGGGGTTCTCCGCAAATCGTGGACACGGTGCTAAGCGGCTTGGAGCCGCGTTTCGGTGGCCTGCGTGCTGGCGGCCCGCAGGGCGTGCTCGTGTTCGACCGGGGTGGTGTAGCCCAGCGCGGAGTGCAGCCGGCGACGGTTGTAGACGACCTCGATCCAGCGGGCGACCTCACGGCGGGCCTGGTCCCGCGTGGGCCAGGTACGCCGGTCGTAGAACTCGGTCTTGAGCGTGGACCAGAACGACTCGGCCATCGCGTTGTCCCAGCACACCCCGGTGCGGCCCATCGACTGGCGCACGTCCAGCTGCTGGCACACCTGGTGCAGCTGGGCGGAGGTGTACTGACAGCCCCGGTCGGCGTGGAACACCACACCGGCCGGCACACCCCCGCGCAGGGTGTGGGCCATCCGCACGGCGCGTTCGACCAGGTCGGTGGACTGCACGGTGTCCATCGCCCAGCCCAGCACCCTTCGTGAGCACCCGTCACGGACCACGCACAGGTACAGCCACCCTTCACCGGTGCGCAGATAGGTGATGTCCGAGATCCACACCGCGTCCAGGCTCCCAGTGTCGAAGGCGCCTTCCACCCGGTCCGGGATCGAGTGCGTGGCCGTGCCGGGGATCGTGGTCACCGGGGCCCACTTGCGGGGACTGATCCCTTCGATCCCTTGCCGGCGCATCGCGGCGGCCACGGTCTTCTGGTTCACCACCAGCCCGCCCCGGGCCAGGGCGGCGGTGATCCGCGGCGCCCCGTCCACCCCGTCGGAATGCTCGTGGGCGGTGCGCACGGCCTGATCGACCTGGGCCCGCCGGATGGCCTGCGGGCCCGGCCCCGCCGCGCACCGGGCCGCCCAGGCGTAGTAGCCCGAGCGGGAGACCCCCAGCAGCCGGGCCATGCGGGTGATCTCGAAGTCGGCCTTCTCCGCGTCCATCAGCTCAAACCGTTCTTGCGGTGTTGCTTCGACGCGAAGAAGGCTGCTGCTTTTCCCAGGAACTCGTTGTCCAGCTTCAGCTCGGAGACCTCGCGGCGCAACCGGTCCAGCTCGGCCCGCTCATCGACCGTCAACGGCTCCTGCGCCCCGGTGGCCCCGGTGCGCTCACGCTCGGCTTTCACCCACCGGCCCAGCAGCTGCTCCCCGATGCCGAGCTCCCGAGCGACCTCGGCGATCGAGCGTCCAGTATCGATCACCAGCCGGGCCGCCTCGATGCGGTACTCCGGGGTGTACTTCTTCCTCTGTCCCACGCGGACATCCTCTCTGGCAGGAACGAATCCCGCCATCTCGGTGTCCACGAAAAGAGGCTAACCCCA
>NZ_JBISWL010000015.1:0-13543 GCF_044462265.1 Kocuria rhizosphaerae | reverse complement strand
AGCGAGGTGCCCTCGGTGATGATCACGTGGGCATGGTGCAGGAGCCGGTCGACGGCGGCGGTGGCCAGGGTCTTGGGCATGATGGTGTCGAACCCGGCCGGGTGGATGTTGGAAGTGACGGCGAGGCTGCGGCGTTCGTAGGTCGCGTCGACGAGGCGGTAGAAGGCCTCGGCGG
Organism: Kocuria rhizosphaerae; assembly: GCF_044462265.1. Classification (NCBI taxonomy): domain Bacteria; kingdom Bacillati; phylum Actinomycetota; class Actinomycetes; order Micrococcales; family Micrococcaceae; genus Kocuria; species Kocuria rhizosphaerae. Next base: position 13,368 of record NZ_JBISWL010000015.1, on the reverse strand, counting down.
CGGCTTGGCCGGAGGGCAGCATCCCGATGTCGTCGACCACGATGAGCTCGGCCCGGGTGATGCGGTTGATGGTCTTGCTGATCGAGCCGTCCACGGCGGCGCGCCCGATCGCGGCGGTGAGGGACTCGAGGGTGAACCAGGAGACCCGCATGCCGGCGTCGATGACGTGGTGGGCGAGGGCCTCGACGAAGTGGGTCTTGCCGGTGCCCGAGGGCCCGGAGATCGCGAGGTTCTCGGCACGACCGACCCACTCGAGGGTGGCCAGGGCGGACTGGGTCGGTGCGGGGATCGAGGAGTCGTGCTCGCGCCAGGAGTCGAAGGTCTTCCCGGCGGGCAGGCCGGCGGCCTTGCGGCGGGCCGTACGGGTGGCCTCGTCGCGCCCACGGGCTTCCTCGGCGAGCAGCACCCGCAGCACCTCGGTGGGGTCCCAGCGTTGGGAGCGGGCGGTGGCCAGCACGTCGGGGGCGGCCGCGCGCAGGTAGGGCATCCGCATCCGTTTGAGCACCGCGGCGAGGTCTTCGGGCAGCGGCGGGGCCGGCGGGGCGGTGGTGGTCGTGTTCATCGGGCGGTCTCCTCGGTCCTGTCGGTTGTGCTGGTTGTCGTGGGGGCGCCGAAGGCGGCCCAGGCGGCGGTGCCGGGCTGGGCGGAGTGGGTCTCGTCGGCGGCCACGAGCCCGGCGGCGGTGGCCCCGGTGGCCTGGTGGTCGAGGATCGCGGCCAGGTCCCCCTCGCCGAAGCGCCCAGCGGCCGCGGCGATCCCGAGGGCGGCGTCCACGGGCCCGGCCCCGGTGAGGGCGGCGAGCTCGACGGCGGCGGCCATCTTCGCCCGGATCCGGGTGGCCCCGGCCGCGGAGGCCTCGATCAGCCAGGCCTGGGCGCCGGCGCCCAGGGCCAGGAACTCGGCCTCGGCCGCCGACCGGGCCTTCGGCCGGGGCGGACGTGGGGCGCCGGCGGGGTCCTGCGGGTGGTCGGGGTAGTGGGCCAGGTCGATCCGCGGATTGCCCGGGGTCGAGAGCCGGTGGCGGGCGACCTCGGTGAGCCCGGCCCGCCCGGCAGCCCAGCCCGGGGTCACGGCGAGGGTGTCGAGGTCGGCCACGACCACCAGCTCCTCTCCGGCGACCCGCACCCACACCTCGGCTCCCACGAGTCCAGGCGGGGTGGAGTAGCGCACCGAGCCGAACCGGATGGTCTGGTCGGTGCCCACCGTGCGGGTCACCCCCAGGGTCGCCGTGTGCGGGGCGACCGGGAGCACGTGCAACCGCTGCTGCTCCTCGACCAGCGCCTGGTCGGGCACCCGGGCCGTCTCCCGGTGGGTGCGCCCGTTGACCTTGGTGCAGAACGCCGCACAGGCGGCCTCGAGCTGCCCGAAGGAGGCGTAGTGCTCGCGCAGGTTCGCCTCGGTGGGCACCAGGTCGGCCTTGGCGATGCGCACCGTGGACTCCGACCCGCCCTTGGACTCCGGGTCGTAGGGCACGCAGGTGTGCACCTGGGTGCCGTAGTGCCGGCCGGCTTGAACGATCTGCGGATGCCGCACCGGCACCCCGGCGACGTGATCGACGGTCACGGTCCTGGGGTTGTCGGTGAGCACGTAGGTGGGCACCCCGCCGATCCTCGTCAGGGTCGCATCCAGGCACCCGATCAACGTGGGCAGGGTCTGGTCCCACACCGGGATCACCACCCGGAACCGCGACCACGCCAGCCAGGCGCAGAACAGCCAGGTGCGCCGCGGGGTGCCGTCGGGGCCGGGGACCCTCGGGCCTTCGCCCCAGTCGAACTGCAGCCACAAACCCGGCTCGGTGATCCAGGGCCGGTAGGTGCGCCGGTGCCCGGCCCGCCAGGCCGCCTTGACCTGCGCCACCGCCCGCCGGGTGGTGCGCTCGGTCCCGCAGAATCCGACCGCGACAAGGCGGGCGTGGACGACGTCGGCGCGGACCGTGCCCTGGCTACGCTCCACCCACTCCTCGATCTTGGGCAGGTGCACGTCGATCATCCGGGGACGCCGACCCGGCCCCGTCACCGGCCGGCCCGCGTCCCGAGCGGCGGCGTAGCGACGGACCGTCTTCGGATCGACCCCGGCCAGGGCCGCGGCCGAGTGCGCCGAGCCGGTGGCGTCATAGGCTTCGAGAATTTCCATGATCTCCCTGTCAGACTTCTTCATGCGTCCCTCCGGCGGGTGATGCTCCAGGTGGTCAGAGACCTCGAGCGAACCCCCGGAGGGACGTCTGCGTAGGGACCGACACGAGCCCGGCCCCATGGCCACGGACAGGGAGATCAACTGTCCGTCAGCAGGGAGGTACGTGTCCGCCTACAGGGAGATTGGCATGTCCGCTAGCAATCGGGCAGGTGGGGAACGCGGCGAGGACCTCGGCGACGAGCCGACGTCCGGCCTCGTGACGGGCGTGGTAGACGGCTCGCAGCTTTTGGTAGCAGTGCCAGGCCAGGGTCACCTCGTGGTGCGGGTCCCCGGCCGCCAGCTTCACGTTCAGGCGGGTGATCTGCCGAGGCGTGAGGTGCTCGGCCCCGATCTGCAGGGTGCGCCGGATGCCGCAGAGCGGGTCGCCGGCACGCCCACGGTGGCCCAGGGTGTCCTGCTGCACGCGGCGGCGCACCTCGTCGACGACCTGCCCGCCGAGCTTGACCACATGGAAGGCGTCCAGCACCGTGATCGCCTCCGGGAGCTCGTCGCGGATCGCGTTGGCGTAGCCGTGAAACGGATCCAGCGTCGCCGTGCGGATCCCGCTCGTGAACCCCGGCGCCTGCTCGGTGAGCCAGTCGCCGTAGGCGGCGCCGGTGCGGCCCTTGACCAGGTCGAGCAGTCTCGCCCGGGGCCGGCCGTCTTTGTCGCGGGAGTGGTCCACGATCCCGGTGACCATTCCCGTGCCCGGTGGACCCACGTGGCGCCAGACGTGCTCGTCGACCCCGAGGGCGTCCACCCCGGCCAGCCGATTCGGCGCGGCCAGCTGGTCCTCGATGACCGGGGCGATGGCGTCCCAGACGGTGTTCCAAGCGACCCCCAGCATCTCAGCCAGGGCAGAGACCGCGATGTCGTGGGAGCGCAGCTGCGCCACGGCCCAGATGATCGCGCGAGCGGTGAGCTTGGCCCGCGGGCGGCCAGCTCATGAACCTCGCTGAAGGTGGCCGTCTCACACGCGTCCTCCCGGCAACGGTGGACCCGCTTGCGCCACACCACCCGCACTGGCACCCCAGCGCAAGGCAGGTCGTGGAGCAGAACCCGGCGGCGACCGTGGCCGACGGCGAGAACCCCGCAGGACGGGCACCCCACCAGCGACGGTACGGTCTCAACCACCACAGCGAACGAGGAACGGCCCCGGGCGACGGCGAGGACATGGACGTCGGGCAGGTCGAAGAGCGCGCACGCCGGCGCGCACGTAGCATGAGACACGTCGAGGCCTTACAGGATGGGTAGATTCAGCACCTTTCATCCTGGAGGTCTCGACCTCTACCCAGACCTCACAACACGCCCCTCGAGACGCCCCCGCGCACCCGGCCGCCCATGCTCATTTGTGAAGGTCCCCTTAATTGGCCTGTTGAATCAGGGCTCCAGACAACAAGCTCGTCATGTCACTAACCTGACTACTTAAGACGCCGATTCCCCGGTGTATATGAGCCGAAGCAGTTCGGCTCAATTCGCTTTCACCTTCAGCGTGGGCCCGTTGTGCAATTAGGGCTTCATAAATGGGAGCCTGGGCGCCTGCAAAGGTTTTCCATGTCATCTCGACGTTGGAGTCGGCCACCACGTCGCGAACCAGTGGTGGTGTGGGATCGGAAAGAGACGTGCATAGCGCCCAGCGACAAAGGATATTCCACTGCTTAATGCCGGTGGCCCGCTTTAGCTTTATTAGTTGATTTTTGCCCTGTTCGGACAGTCGAACAGTTTCAAGCGACACTGTCTTCTCGCTTCCACCAGTACCCAGGGTTCACCGACGTGGTGTGATTTTCATTATCATGGTCCAAAAGGTAGGTCGCACTAATGGCGGGGGCCAACCTGTGGAATAGGGGCTCGTTGATTTCTTCGTCGGTACTGAGCAACAGTACTTGTTCGCCGGCTTCCGGAAAGTACCTGTCGACTAGGCGTTCTCGGTGCACACTGTCCAGGCGGCCCAGGGGTGTGTCGATGACCATGGGGATTTCCTTGCCCGCGACCTTTGCGATGCCCCATAGCAGTGCCACGGCCAAGAGCTGGCGTTCACCGGCGCTGAGTCGCGCTGCCGGAACTTCCACTCCGGTAGCACCTTCCAAGTGGACAGTGAAGTCCTTCGGGTCGATGTGAACGTCACGGATCAAAGTCTTTTTCCGCATGAGCGATTGGAAGCTCTGAAGTGTGGCGACTTCCAGTTTGCCGAGGTTTCTCGTGATGAGTTGTTGGCGGAGCTCCCCGAGGGTGGCCCGGACCCGCTCCGTATGGTTGAGCATGCGCTGCACCTCGTCCTCGTGCAGGGCGGCGGCCCGTCGTTCGGCCTCAGCCAGGTTCACCGCTTGGGTGGTGTTCTCCTGCGTGCTGCGCAGGCGCTGAACCTCTTCCTGGAGGGCTCCCACCTCGCCAGCCGTCGTTGCCTCCACCACCCTGGCCTTGTCACGTATCTTTAGCTGCGTGTTGATCAACTCGGAGCTCGGCACACCGGCCAAGAGCGCATCCAGTTCATCATGACGAGTGGAGAGCGCATCGAGTTGGGTGACCAGCGCGTCGCGGGATGTCCCGGCCTGAATGAGTAGGCCATCTAGCGTGGAGAGCTGCCGAGTTGCCTCAGCGCCCACGCCAGGGACCGGCTCCTGAGCGGCGTCCTTGTTGATGGCGTCTCTGTGCGCGGCAAGGAGTGGTTCGACTTCCCTGCGGGCGTCGGCGCTCAACTGTGACATCAGCTCGACATGGTGCTGGTCTAGGTGCTGATGCAGTTGCGCAGCCGCGGTGATCTTGGCGTTGCGCGCTCCATCAGCCTTCAACTGCTCCAGCTGGGGACGCACCAGAAGGAGGGGGAGAGCCCCTTCGGCCAGTGAGCGCAGTTGGTCCTCGATGGCTTGAATCGTGGCCGTGACCTTGTGGTGTTCCTGTTCAAGGGAGGCACGCTGCTCGTAGAGACTGCCCCCTTCACGCTGGAAGCCTGCCTCAGCCGCATCCAGCTCTGCCCGAGCATTCCGGTGCCGCCCCTCGGCGCCTGCGAGCCGCTGGAGGGCCGTTTCTAAGTCCTGTTCCACCTGGGTCAGGCGCTCAGTGGCGGCTTTGAGTCGGTCCTCTATCTCGGCAGGAACGGCTTGAGGCTTTTGTCGTCGCTGCAACGCCAGCAGATCCGTGCTGAGGCGCTCCAGCGTGCCGATACCCAGGAGTGCGTGGATGGAAGTGCGGATCACCCCGGCTGAGGTCTCCATGTCCGCCAGGGACTCGATTTTCTCTCCGTCGAAGAAGAAGAGATTGGCAATCTCCAGCGGAAGGATTTCCTCGACGTGTTCAGCCCAGGTGGCCGAGATGGTGAAATTCACACGGCCATCCACAAAGACGTTGACGCCTTCATGGATGCCCTTGCCGGTGGAGTTCCAGTAGCGCACCACCCGGTAAAGACGGATATCGCCTTCGATGTCGATCTCAAAAGTTAGGTCGATAGACGCGCCGTCCTTAGGATCGACGCCCCGGCTGATGGTCTCGCGCAGGAAGCTGTCCCAGGACTTGTTTCCCCGATTGGAGAGATTGGCCCGCCGCCCGTAGAGCGCCAGTTGGAGCGCATCCAAAAAGGTGGTCTTTCCGCACCCGTTGAGGCCGCCGACCAGAATGACCGGCCGGCCCGGTTGGGTCTGTAGGTCCACCACATGGCGGCCACGGTAGACACCGACATTATGCAGGGTCAGTTCACGAAAGCGCATCATGCTCCTCCGTTCCGTCGCCGATCTCATCGGACAGCAAATCCAGGGCCATGGTCTTGCCGTTCCTCAGGTCACGCACGGTGGCAAGCTTCTTGGCGCGGCCCAAGGCGTCGGACTCGTTGGCGAAGTACGACCGGCGCACGGTGGCTTCGAGTTCTTCGAAGAGTCCCTTGCGCCGTGCCATGGTCTGGTAGCGCCGTTCCACACCGATCAACGACCGAGTCATCTCAAAGTGCATGGGATCGTCGCCGCACAGGTCCTTCAGCAGCTCGATGTCATCAGCTCCCAAAGCAATCTGATCCCCCAGCGGCTTGCCCGGGTAGGGCATGCCGGTTTCGTCCTCGTAGATGTGAGGAACGCGGTCCTCGATCTCGTGCTTGTCGAACACCCAGATGCGACGGATCTCTTCTAGTTCCTCCAAAGTGATGAGCTCGAGGTCCTCGGTGCCTTCGGGGCCGAGCTCACGCACCTCGCCTTGAGCGCGCAGGAGGTCGCGGAGCCATTCCTCACGGGCTTCTTGGGTGTAGGGCCCGTGGACGGCCCTGCCGTTGAAAACGGTGACGCCGCCGCGCTTGCGCCGGAATTCCCGGCGCTGTCGGTCACGCTCACCGCGTATTCGAGCATCCCGCTCTCGGTCGTTTTCTTCGGCTCGAGCGCGGTCCTCATCGGGTGCTTGCAGGTAAGGGTCCTCGCCGGATCCGTCCCATCCGCCGTCGAGCTTGTCGCGCAGGGTGAGTAAGGGTGCCATCCACTCGTGATCCTCGGAGTTGGCCACCATGGCGGACATGGATTTGTCCTGGTCGACCAGGGTGCAGGTCCAGCACCCGAAGCGTGAGTCTCCACAACTAGGCGTGGTGGTGTCGACGACCAACGGGCATTCGCTGTCCTCGGAAGCCCCCTGGTACATAGTGAGGAGGTCTTTATTGGAGTAACCCCAGGCGTTCTTGACCTGCATCAGAAACATCCAAACGTCGTCATTGGACCACGTTTCAATGGGGCTGTAAACCAAACTGTTAGGCAAGCTGCCGTTGGGAGAGAGCCGGTCCCGCACTCGACCCTTTTCGTGGTGCTCCATCGTTCGAGCGCGGGCCGCGCTTTCGGCTTTACGGGTGCCCAGCACCAGGATGGCCTCACCGTGGTTGTGCACGACGCGCTTGATAAAGCTGTTGCTGGGCCTGATCTTGAGCCGCTCGGTGCACCAGCGGAACTTGGGCCGAGGCGCGGGGTACCCCTGGCCGATCAGATTGACCCAGAATGTGTCCTTGACCTCCGGGGTCAGACGGTTCGGCTGGACGGGCAGGTCCTGTTCTTCGGCTGCGGTGGCCATCTTCTCCAGCGACTTAGACACCCACGCCGCCACCACAGGGTTCTCCACCAAGGTGTCCGTAGAAATCACGTACACCGGCTTCCGGCGTGCCTCCGGAGCCAGCTTGGACAGCGCCAGCCATACGAGCTGCAGGACCGCAGTCGAATCCTTGCCGCCGGAGTATCCCACCACCCACGGGACCTCGTCGGCGCAGTACAGCTCGCCAATCTCCTCGGTTAGCTCATCGATGACCTCTTGCATGGGCCGCCCATCGAAGGGGCGGCGTCGGGTGGTGATGGTCAGGCCAAGGTCGACACTCATATCCGGCCTTTCGTGTAGGCGTCTTCGGTCCGCTGCTCATCCGGGGTCAGTTCCTGGCCCAGGGCAGCGCGAAGGACATTGGTGGTCAAAACGACGTTGTTGGTGGCTTTCGATACACGTCCGCCGATGAGGGCACGGCCTTCCCAAAGGGACTCATTGGACCGACGCCAATCAATGCCAGCGAGGCCGGCGAGCTGGTCTTGCCACTGGTCCGCGTCGGGGTGATCACGGATCAAAGTGTTCCCGACGCGCCCCAAGGCGTGCAGGGCGATGCCATGGCTGTGGATGAACTCACTACGAGCGGTGCCGGCGCTGAGCTCACCGCGTTGGACGGCGTGCCAGTCCGGGAAATGATGGGCCGCCGCCTCCCAATATCGCCGGGCCACCGCGGCTGCTTCCTCCACGGTTTCGAAGCGGCTTCCGGCCAGGAGCACCTGCGTGGCGTTGTAGATCGCCGAGAGCGTGAAGAGCTTGCGGCTGCGCTTCGACAGAGCACTGCGCTCCATCTCCACGATGCTGCGGAAGAACTCGGACTGCAGCACGATCAAGCGGGCGATCCCGGAGTCATCGTCACGGTGGTCGTAGAGCACTCCGATGCTCTTAGCCGGCCGCACCGCATGGCGGTTGAGGTCGGCGAACATCTGCTGGGAGCGGGCGAGGCCCTCATCAGCGAAGATCACGATGGGTATGGTTTCCTCCGCCAGGCTGGGATCTGCCCGCATGGCCTCTTCAATGGCCGCGCGACGGTGTTGGCCATCGTTGATGAGGAAGTGTGAGTCCATCGACAGGTGCAAGACACCGAGGCGATGGGCGTGGCCGGTCTCCTCTTGCGCCTCAAACGTCATGGCCCCGTCCACGCAAGCGGTCAGGGAGCTGAAGACGTAGTCCTGTCGGTTGTCCAAGATGTAATGGACCAATGCGGGTACCCGGTTCCGGTTCAAGGCTCGCTGAGCACGCAGCTCAGCAGGCACATCCTCTTCGTCGAAGTGGAAGAGGCGGGGCAGGTACCGCAAGGGGCACATGATCACGTAGAACTCTCGTCCTGCCTGGATCCCGCGCATCGCCGGGAAGGACACGGAGAAGTCCATGGTGCTCGCCGGGGGGCGTTGTTGGCTGCTCACAGGACCCACGATAGTACGTGACTCGGATACCGTACAATCGGGAATAGCGTCGCATACAGAACCGGAGGAGGTGTGACTTTGGTGGAACCGATTTACCTGGACATGGCGGCTACGACACCCGTGTCAGAACGTGTCTCCAGCGTGGTCACCCGCTACATGGTGGAGGAGTTCGGCAATGCTGGCAGCCGCACCCATGAGTGGGGCACGGTGGCCAAAAAGGCGGTCGGACAAGCACGCAAGACTATCGCTGAGCAGGCAGGGTGTGCTTCGGAGGAGGTGATCTTCACCAGCGGGGCCACCGAGGCGGACAACATTGCCTTGCTCGGCCTCGCCCCCTACGGGGATGCCCACGGCCGGATGCACATCATCTCGTGCGCCACCGAGCACAAGGCCGTCCTGGAGCCGTTGGAGCATCTGGCCGCCAAGGGGTTTGAAGTCGAGCTGCTGCAACCCGATGACGGCGGACGCCTGTCAGCGCAGGCTGTGATGGAGCGAGTACGCGAGGACACGCTGCTGGTCTCGCTCATGCATGTCAATAACGAGACCGGTGTCCGGCATCCCGTGGCCGATATCGCCCACGCTCTTCGTTCCACAGCCACGTACTTCCACGTCGACGCTGCTCAGAGCTTCGCCAAGTGGGCGCAGGAGGATCTTCAGGCCCCGATCGACTTGGTGAGCATCAGCGGTCACAAGTTGGGCGCCCCTAAAGGCATCGGCGCTCTGGTCACGCGTCGCCGCGGGTACCGTAGGCCGCCGCTGGAGCCTTTGATGTTTGGTGGGGGCCAAGAGCGCAGCTTGCGGCCGGGCACGTTGTCGGTCGCTCTCATCGTGGGCCTGGCAGAAGCGGTCCGGGAGCGGCGTGAAACCCACCAGGAATGGCTTGCGGACACCCTGGATTTCCGGCGCAGAATGATGGCCTTGGTCGACGCGCTGGGCGGTGCCTTCAATGGCGATCAACACGATGCGGCCCCACATATTTTGAACTTCAGCATTCCCGGTGTTGATAGTGAAGCGCTGATCGTGGCGCTGCGTGATGTGGCAGCTGTAGCCGCTGGCTCTGCGTGCACCAGCAGCCGCTACACCCCCTCACACGTCTTGACCGCCATGGGCCTGGACGAGGACCGGGTGGCCGGAGCCATCCGGCTGTCCTGGTGGGGGAACCCCCTGGAGGACCTCAGCCCCATCGAAGGGACCATGCGGTCGCTGCTGCCGTCATAACTTTCGACGGACGAGGCGGTGGCCGCGCAGTTCCACGCCGCACCGATCCAATTCCGCTTCCCAACCCTCGTCAAGACCAATCCGTGCAGGATCCTCGTACAAGCCATGGCGCACTTCCGAAAGCGTCAAGCGCTGGTACTTCGGTACGTCAGGGTGATCTGGGGCCAGGAACTCGTGCTTGCGGTGCAGCAGAGGACGGTTCTGACGCGTGGAGAAGTCCTGCATGTCAGCTTCCAAGGTCTCCAGGGAAACCCCGTAGGTCCACGCCAGGCGCGGATGGGGATCGGTGTCGAAGTCGGGATAGGCCGACCAGGCAACCCGGCGGCCACTGTGGTTGAGCTTGAGGATGTTCCACCCTGCAGGACGTCCCGCAGCCACCGCGCCGCAGTGTTCATACAAACGCAAAGCGATGGGCATCTGTGAGGTGGCGGTGCTGTGGACGTACAGGGCAGTGGGCGTGAGCTTGCCGACCGAGTTGCGCATCGCCCCGCGGAGATAGGTGTCGTCGCGCAGTTTGAGCAACAGGCGGTCGGCACGTTGGCATGCCTGTCGGTACGAGGCAAAGTGTGCCCGGACGTTTTCCTGCACCGCCAAGGGCATGTCCGCCAGCCTTCCCCGGCCTTCAAACAGTGCCATGGCCAGGAAAAGGATGGTGTCTAGTGTCGCCCGTCGGGCCCCACCCTCTATCTCGGTCGGCGATAGGGCTGTCGAGATGAGGCGGCGCAGTTGGGTGGTGCTCAGGACGCTCAGCTCGGGCAAGTGCGCTGCGGGCACCTCCTCGAATCTAGGCGCGCGGCCGTGGCGTCGGGCAAAATCCAGGAGGGCTTCGACCGTGCTGGCCGAGGTCTCATGCCCAAACGCCCCACCCGCCGATACTTCTCGCGCCAGGTACCGCAGACGATCTTGAGCCGAGCGGAAGGCGTAGACGGTCCCCGGCCGCGGCGAAACCACATGGACGCCAGTCACCTCGCCCACGAGTCGGCGAAGCTCTGAAATGGCGTAGAGATGCTGAAACGTTTCCTTGCTGGTCAGGGTTCCATCGCCCATTGTTGAGCCTCGGACCCGACGTTGGTCCCACGTCAGGCGCACGCTGACCGCCAACACCCCGGTGCAGTGCCGCCACGCATTGCGCAGCGCTTCCTGGCGCTCTATAGGGTCCTCAATGACATTGAGGACATAGGTCAAAAAGACCACCTGGTAGTGCCCGAGGGGAACATAGGAGGAGAAATGCGGGTCCCACCCCACTGCCTCATGCCCCAGCTGACGGAGTCGAGCAACGTCCTGGCCTCGTCCGCATCCGTAGTCCAGGACCGTCGGACTGCCTTGGAACAAGCCATCAGCCAAGGCCTGTCGGACGGGTGCGGATAGGTCCGAGCGGCCGATGGCCGTTTTTTGACGCTGTGATCCCCAAGTACGAGTGTCCATAAGGCTCCCTTGTCCACCGTCTGGCATGTTCCTTAACGGTATCGACACCATTCACTCCGACAGCCTTCGATGTCGGTCCATTTCCTGGCTACTCGAATGTAGAAGCAGCAGATCTACTAGCGCCGGGGATCCTGTGCCCGACCCTTGAGACTGCCCTAAGGGATATTCCAGCCTTCGGGTTACCGCGGAGCCCGTGATGGATGAAGCACGGATACCATGCGCTTCGGTGCGGGGTGTCCGTCCATGTTTACGCGTGGGGCATCGTCGCTGCGAGGTTTCGGGTGCAGGTCTCGCGGGTCTTTACAAAGTCCTCTTCCTTCAGAAAGTGGCAATACGGGAAGTGTCGGGGAGGGCTCTGTTGGAGACCTTCACGCAACCACAGTGGATTGGCCCCGGTCCAACAGGCGATCTCCATGTGCACCCGTTGGATGCGCTTGACCAACTCGAGGGCTGGTAGCAGGTCGGTGTCGCAGGAGAAGACCACCATCGCGTCGTAGGCGCCGGTCATCGCCGCTTCGACTAGATCGACGGCTAGCGAGACGTCGATGCCCTTCTCCTGTACGTAGAACTGTGTGGGATCGGCGTAGGGAAAGCGGTAGGTCAGGTCTCGGGACTTGATGATCACCCGGGGATCCTGCTTCCATACGCGGGCCTGGGTGTCGAAGGCACTAGCCGGGATGGGTTGGCGCTCGGGCACGGGGCGTCCCCGGTAGACGCGGGCGCTGACGAGTTGTGAGGGGTTCCGCCTCTTAGCGCAGACCCGCTCGGCCAGCTGTGCCGGGTGGAACACCGTCTCATGGGGTTAGCCTCTTTTCGTGGACACCGAGATGGCGGGATTCGTTCCTGCCAGAGAGGATGTCCGCGTGGGACAGAGGAAGAAGTACACCCCGGAGTACCGCATCGAGGCGGCCCGGCTGGTGATCGATACTGGACGCTCGATCGCCGAGGTCGCTCGGGAGCTCGGCATCGGGGAGCAGCTGCTGGGCCGGTGGGTGAAAGCCGAGCGTGAGCGCACCGGGGCCACCGGGGCGCAGGAGCCGTTGACGGTCGATGAGCGGGCCGAGCTGGACCGGTTGCGCCGCGAGGTCTCCGAGCTGAAGCTGGACAACGAGTTCCTGGGAAAAGCAGCAGCCTTCTTCGCGTCGAAGCAACACCGCAAGAACGGTTTGAGCTGATGGACGCGGAGAAGGCCGACTTCGAGATCACCCGCATGGCCCGGCTGCTGGGGGTCTCCCGCTCGGGCTACTACGCCTGGGCGGCCCGGTGCGCGGCGGGGCCGGGCCCGCAGGCCATCCGGCGGGCCCAGGTCGATCAGGCCGTGCGCACCGCCCACGAGCATTCCGACGGGGTGGACGGGGCGCCGCGGATCACCGCCGCCCTGGCCCGGGGCGGGCTGGTGGTGAACCAGAAGACCGTGGCCGCCGCGATGCGCCGGCAAGGGATCGAAGGGATCAGTCCCCGCAAGTGGGCCCCGGTGACCACGATCCCCGGCACGGCCACGCACTCGATCCCGGACCGGGTGGAAGGCGCCTTCGACACTGGGAGCCTGGACGCGGTGTGGATCTCGGACATCACCTATCTGCGCACCGGTGAAGGGTGGCTGTACCTGTGCGTGGTCCGTGACGGGTGCTCACGAAGGGTGCTGGGCTGGGCGATGGACACCGTGCAGTCCACCGACCTGGTCGAACGCGCCGTGCGGATGGCCCACACCCTGCGCGGGGGTGTGCCGGCCGGTGTGGTGTTCCACGCCGACCGGGGCTGTCAGTACACCTCCGCCCAGCTGCACCAGGTGTGCCAGCAGCTGGACGTGCGCCAGTCGATGGGCCGCACCGGGGTGTGCTGGGACAACGCGATGGCCGAGTCGTTCTGGTCCACGCTCAAGACCGAGTTCTACGACCGGCGTACCTGGCCCACGCGGGACCAGGCCCGCCGTGAGGTCGCCCGCTGGATCGAGGTCGTCTACAACCGTCGCCGGCTGCACTCCGCGCTGGGCTACACCACCCCGGTCGAACACGAGCACGCCCTGCGGGCCGCCAGCACGCAGGCCACCGAAACGCGGCTCCAAGCCGCTTAGCACCGTGTCCACGATTTGCGGAGAACCCCA